>CAYNYN010000032.1:0-18395 GCA_964401445.1 uncultured Saprospiraceae bacterium
AGCGCGTCTCAACCACCAAATCTCCTCCTCCTCTTTGGCGAGCCGAAAATTCCCGTAAATTTCGCATCGCTTTTTCGAGCCACCCGCAGGACGTGGTCGCCCACGCCGACAATTCCACCGCAATTTTTGCGTTTGGCTGAGCGAATTGAACAAGCAAGCGCCCTGTGACCTCCTATGATACGCGCGATCGCAGGGCGCCGCCCAAGGCAAGGACATCGAGATTCCGATACCTGCAGACAAACTATCGTGAAAACAAAACAAAACTGTCGCTAACCATGCTGTTCCTCTTTCAAACTGCCGAGTTCGAGTCGGAAATAAAATCGCAGGGGCTCATCGACGTCATCCTCGAGAGTGGCCCGCTCGGCATTGCCATCATTGCCGTGCTGTTCGTGCTGGCGTTCATTGCGCTGTCGATCTTCATCGAGCGTTACCTGACCATCAAGAAGGCAGGCCGCATCGATGAGAACTTCATGAACAACATCCGCGCAAACGTCGCCGCCGGCAACATCCAGGCCGCGCGCGCCCTGTGCCAGAGCACCGACAGCCCCATGGCCCGCATGGTCGAGAAAGGGCTCATGCGCATCGGCAAGCCCCTGGCCGACATCGACAAGGCCATCGAGAACGTGGGCGACCTCGAAGTGTTCAAGCTCGAAAAAGGGCTGTCCACGCTGGCCAGCATCGCAGGTGCCGCGCCCATGATCGGCTTCTTCGGCACCGTGACGGGTATGATCATGGCCTTCTACGAGATGGCCACCCAGCAAAACGTGACGCCCGACCTGCTGGCCGGCGGCATCTACCAGGCGCTGCTCACCACGGCCTTCGGCCTGTTCGTCGGCATCCTGTCGTTCATCGGCTACAACGTACTGGTAGCCAACGTGGACAAGGTGATGTTCAAGATGGAACGCACGGCCGTGGAGTTCATGGACATGCTGCAAGAACCCACTGCCTGAGTTTTTTGCCCGCAGGCCAGGCGGCTTTCGCCAAATGCCGCCCGCGGCATGAGCAATTTTCGCAGGCATCGCTCGCGGCCTGTCTGCCCAACCGAACCAATGCCACCAAACTATGGCTTTCAAAAAGCGAAACAAGGTGAGCGCGGAGTTCTCGATGTCGTCACTGACGGACATCATCTTCCTGCTGCTCATCTTCTTCATGCTCACCTCGACGCTGGTACGCATCGAGCCCTTCGACCTGCCCGAAGCAGAATCGAAGACGGTGGCGGCCATGTCGGCGGTGGTCACCATCGACAAGCAGGGGCGGTTCACGCTCAACAGCAAGCCCATACGCAAGAGCGTGCTCCAACGGGCCCTGCGCACCGAGCTGCGCAAAATGGACAACCCGCAGAACGCCACCGTCACCATCGTGGCCGAGAAAGGCGTGCCCTTCGAGTACGTCACCGAAGTGATGGAGATGGCCGCCCGTCTGCGGGCCCGCGCCATCATCGCCACCAAACCCAAAAAGAAGAAAAGCGAGGGCTGAGCCTCCCTTTTCCCTTGCTTTCGCAAAACGCTGATTCATGGGCCTGAAAAGACGCAACAAAGCCATCGCCGAGTTCAACATGTCCTCCCTGACGGACATCATCTTCCTGCTGCTCATCTTCTTCATGCTCACCAGCTCGCTGGTGGCACCCAACGCCCTGAACCTCAAGCTACCGGGATCGTCGCGAACCAAGGTGGTGGCTACCGACCGGCTCGACGACGTGCGCATCGACCGACGGGGCCGCTTCTACCTCAACGGCAAACGCATCAGTCCCCAACGGCTCGAGACGGAGCTGCGCCGCAAGGCCCAGCGCGCGCGCAACGGCAAGCTCAGCATCACCATCTCGCCCGACAAAAACACGCCGGTCGAGCACGTCGTGACGGTCATGGACATCGCCATGCGCCTCGACATCAACGGCATCCTGACGCCCGAGCAATAGGCTCCGGGCGGTAACATTTGCCGCAAGGCAGCCGTTATCAAAGAAACCTCTGGCCATGAGTACACAGGAATTCTTGCTTAGAGACGAAGAAAAAAACAGGCGCAAGGCACGCACCATCAGTGCCCTGGTACATATCCTGTTGCTGATCCTCATGTTCCTGCCCCTGCTGCACTATCCCGATCCGCCGCCCGGCCAGGAAGGCATCCTCGTCAACCTGGGCCTGCCCGACATCGGCCAGGGCGACGACAACGCGGCTCCAGCCGAGCAGCAGGAGGTCGTGGAAGAAGAGCCACAGCCCGAAGAACCGCAGCCCGAGCCAGAACCCGAACCCCAACCCGAACCGCCCAAGCCCCAACCCGAGCCGGAGCAGCCCAAGCCGACCGTGACCACGGAAGACCCCGAAGCCATCGCCCTGAAGAAAAAACAGGAGGAAGAGGCGCGCCGCAAGCGCGAAGAGGAAGCCCGCAAACGCCGCGAAGAAGAGGAACGCCGCCGGCGTGAGGAGGAAGAGCGGCGCCGCAAGGAGGAAGAAGCGCGCAAGCTGGCCGAGAAGAAAAGCCAGTTTGGTGGCCTGTTCGAAGGGGGCAGCGGCGAAGGCAAGGGCGAGACAGGCAAGCCCGGCGACCAGGGCGACCCCAACGGCGACCCCTCGTCGGACAAGCTCAGCGGCGTGAGCACCGGCTCCGGCACCGTCGGTGGTGGCCTGAGCGATCGCGGCGTCGTGGCTCGCCCGCCCATCACCGAAAAGACACAGAAAGCCGGCCGCGTAGTGATCAAGGTGTGCGTGGACGAGAGCGGCCGCGTCATCGAAGCCGAATACACCCAGCGCAACTCGACCACCAACGACCCCGCCCTGATCAACATCGCCCTGCGCAACGCCCGCAAGTGGCGCTTTTCGCCCGCGCAGGTGTCGAAGCAGTGCGGCACGATCACCTATGTGTTCAAGCTGAAATGATCGGGGGCTCGTGCCCTCCGACGCCACGCCTCCCCCTCGGTCCCCCGACCGGTGGGGAGGCGTTTTTTTGCGAAAGCAATCCCTCCCAGTGGGGGTAGATTTGTCGCGCAACGAGAATTCGGCCTACTTTCGCAGCTCGATAATCCGAACCGAGAAGACGCCATATGCTCGAACAGTTGACACCCGAATGGATCCTGGGAATCATCGGACTGTACTTTGCGGTGCTGATCTACGTGTCGTGGCGCACGGGCCGGCATGCCGACAATGCCGATTTCTTCATCGCCGGCCGGCAGTCGCCCTGGCCCCTGGTGGCCTTTGGCATGATCGGCGCCAGCCTCTCGGGCGTGACCTTCATCTCGGTGCCGGGGGCGGTGGGTGCTGAAGGCCTCAACCGCGACTTTTCCTACCTGCAAATGGTGATGGGCTACGTGCTGGGCTACGTCTTCATCGCCCTGGTGCTGCTGCCCCTCTACTACCGGCTCAACCTCACGTCGATATACACCTACCTGGGCAAGCGCCTGGGGCGGACGAGCTACAAGACCGGTGCGGCGTTCTTCCTGTTGTCGCGCACCATCGGCGCCGCCTTCCGGCTCTATCTGGTGGCCATCGTGCTGCAAAAATTCGTCATGGACCACTACGGCGTGCCCTTCTGGGCCACCGTGCTGACCACCATCGTCCTCATCTGGGTCTATACGTTCCGGGGCGGCATCAAGACGATCGTGTGGACCGACACGCTGCAGACGGCCAGCATGCTGCTGGCGGTGATCGCCACCATCTGGGCCATCGGCCAGGCACTGGAAAAGGACGTGGTCGGTCTGTTCGAGATGGTGCGCCACAGCGGCTACTCCAAGGTCTTCTTCTTCGAAGGCGGCTGGCAAGATCCCAACAACTTTTTCAAGCAGTTCCTCAGCGGCGCGCTCATCACCATCGTGATGACGGGGCTGGACCAGGACATGATGCAGAAAAACCTCAGCTGCCGCACCCTGCGCGACGCCCAGAAGAACATGTTTTCCTTCACGGTGATCCTCGTGCTGGCCAACCTGCTGTTCCTCACGCTGGGGGCCCTGCTCTACCTCTACGCCGCCAATATCGGGCTGGAGATTCCGCAGCGCACCGACCACCTCTTCCCCACCATCGCGCTGCAGCACCTGTCGCCCGCCATCGGCATCGCTTTCGTGCTCGGCCTCATCGCTGCCGCCTACTCGAGCGCCGACTCGGCCCTCACGGCACTGACCACCTCCTTCTGCGTGGACTTCCTCAACTTCGAAACCGACGAACGCCCCGAGGCCGAAAAGCAGCGCATCCGCTGGATGGTGCACGTGGGCTTTTCCGCCGTGCTGCTCGTCATCATCATCGTGTTCAATGCCCTGAACAACGACGCCGTGATCAACCAGCTCTTCCGTGCCGCAGGCTACACCTACGGCCCGCTGCTGGGCCTGTTCGTCTTCGGCATGCTCACGCCCTGGAAGGTGCGCGACCGCTACGTGTGGATCGTTTGCCTGCTGGCGCCCGTGGTGTCGTTCTTCATCGACACCTACTCCGAAGAGCTGCTCAACGGCTTCCGCTTCGGCTTCCTCACGCTGGCACTCAACGGCATGCTCACCTTCGCCGGCCTGTGGCTGTTGTCGTACACGCCGCTGCCTGAAGAGGGAGTGAGTGAGGAGTGAGGAGAGAAGCCCTCAACCCGTGAAGGAGAGACGGAGTGAAGGAGTGAAGCGTGGCGTGCCTTTGCGGCGTAGCGTCGTTGCGCGAGGCAACCCCTCAACGCTACACCCTCAACGCTCAACCAAAACCAGCCCTCAATCCAGCTTGAGTACTTCGAGGAACGCCTTCTGGGGCACCTCCACGTTGCCGATCTGGCGCATGCGCTTCTTGCCTTTCTTCTGTTTCTCGAGCAGCTTGCGCTTCCGCGTGATGTCGCCGCCATAGCACTTGGCCGTCACGTCCTTGCGCAGGGCAGGGATGGTCTCGCGCGCGATGATCTTGGCGCCGATGGCTGCCTGGATGGCGATCTGGAACTGCTGGCGCGGCAACAGCTCCTTGAGTTTCTTGCAAATCTTGCGGCCCACGTATTCGGCCTTGCTGCGGTGTACCAGGGCCGAGAGGGCATCCACGGGCTCGCCGTTGAGCATGATGTCGAGCTTGACCAGGTCGGCCTGGCGGTAGCCGGCCATCTGGTAGTCGAAGCTGGCGTAACCGCGCGAGATGGACTTGAGCCGGTCGTAGAAGTCGAAAACGATCTCGGCCAGCGGCAGCTCGAAGTCGAGCTCGACGCGCGTGGGCGTCAGGTAGTGTTGCTTGAGCAGGGTGCCGCGCTTCTCCAGGCACAGCGTCATGATGCCGCCGATGAACTCGGGCTTGGTGATGATCTGCGCCTTGATGATGGGCTCCTCGACGTAGTCGAGCTTGGTGGGATCGGGCAGGTCGGCAGGGGTGCGCACCAGCAGCTTCTCGCCCTTCTTGGTGTAAGCGAAGTAGGGCACGTTGGGCACGGTGGTGATCACCTCCATGTCGAACTCGCGCGACAGGCGCTCCTGCACGATCTCGAGGTGCAGCATGCCGAGGAAGCCGCAGCGGAAGCCGAAGCCCAGCGCCGCCGAGGTCTCGGGCTCGAAGACGAGGGAGGCATCGTTGAGCTGCAGCTTTTCGAGGCTGTCGCGCAGGTCTTCGTAGTCGTCGTTATCGACGGGAAAGATGCCGGCGTACACCATGGGCTTCACCTCTTCGAAGCCTTTGACGGGCTCGGCACAGGGGCGCTCCACATGGGTGAGCGTGTCGCCCACCTTGATCTCTCGGCTTTCCTTGATGCCGGTGATGATGTAGCCCACGTTGCCGGCGCTGAGCTCGTCGCGCGGCACGTAGTCGAGCTGCAGGATGCCGATCTCGTCGGCATCGTACTCCTTGCCGGTATGGAAGAAGCGCACCTTGTCGCCCTTGCGCAGGGTGCCGTTGAAGATGCGGATGTAGGCGATCACCCCGCGGAAGGAGTTGAATACCGAGTCGAAGACGAGGGCCTGCAAGGGCGCCTCGGGATCGCCTTCGGGCGGCGGGATGCGCTCGACGATGGCCTCGAGCACCTTGTCCACGCCTTCGCCCGTTTTGGCGGAAGCCAGAATGATGTCGTCGATGTCGCAACCGATCAGATCGACGATCTGGTCGATCACCTCCTCCACCATGGCATTGGGCATGTCGATCTTGTTGATCACCGGGATGATCTCCAGATCGTGCTCCATGGCCAGGTAGAGGTTCGAGATGGTCTGGGCCTGGATGCCCTGGGTGGCATCGACCAGCAGCAGCGCGCCCTCGCAGGCGGCGATGGCACGGCTCACCTCGTAGCTGAAATCGACGTGGCCGGGTGTGTCGATGAGGTTGAAGGTATAGGTCTTGCCGTCCTTGTAGGTGTAATACATCTGCACGGCGTGGCTCTTGATGGTGATGCCGCGCTCGCGCTCCAGGTCCATGTTGTCCAGGGCCTGGTCCTGCATTTGCCTTTCGGAAATGGTGCGCGTCATTTCCAGCAGGCGGTCGGCCAGCGTGCTCTTGCCGTGGTCGATATGGGCGATGATGGAAAAGTTTCTGATGTGCTCGATCTTCATAACTGCAAATATACGTGCTGCCCTGATGCAAAAATGCGCGCAAAGGTACGACAAGTGCGCCTCATCGGGCATAGATGCTGAGCAGCCCCTCGTACAGCCATTTGGCCAGCGCCTCGCGGTTTTCGGTCAGCACGATGCGGCGCTGGTCCCAGGCATTCCGAATGTTGGCCAGCTCGATGTAGACGGCTGGCGTGCGCACCTCGCGCAACATGTGCAGGTCGCGCGCCGTGACGGTGCCGTGGTACTGGCCGTTGGCACGATAGCGCCGGTATTTGCGCGCCATCGTACGATGTAACACTTGAGCTACGCGTTTGCTCTCCTCACTGTCGGGGTGGTGGTAGAAAAACAGGTCGGTGCGTTCCCGCTTGTTGCGCGAGTCGACGTGGATGACGATGGTGAGCTGTTCGGTCACGCCTTGCCGGCGGTGCCGCTCGTAGAGCTGGTTGATGACGTCGGAGCGCTGGAAGAGACGGGCTTTCTGGCCGCGGTGGATGGCCAGGTCGCCCCAGATGACCTCGTCCGTATCGCATTCGAGCCATTGCTCGTCGCGAATGCCGTCGTTCTTGTCGCGCGTGATCATGTAGGCCGTGGCGCCATGCGCCACCAGCATGCGCACGAGGCGCAGCGCCACGTCGTAGGCGTACTCGTCCTCACACAGGGTATGACCGGCGCGCTTGCCCAAGGCGCCGGGATCGGGGCCACCATGTCCGCTGACCACGTAGAACACCTTGCCGCGCAGCCGATTGTCGAGCAGGGGCACATACTGGTATCCCGGCCCGAAGATGGGGAAGATGCGCCCGCGCACGGCCGAAGCCTCGGCGGCCGCCGGGGTGCGCCGGGGTTCGCCCTGCCCGGCCACCTCGCCCTGCGGGCTGGCCGGCGTGGCTGGCGAGGGAATGTCGGGCTCGGGGCAATGGAGCAGATGCCAGGGCACCCACAGCTCCTTGTCTTCGCGGAAATCGTGCTCGCGCAGCCCGGCCCGGTGCATGGCCTCGTTGTAGCGCTGGATGCGCAAGGCCAGGTCGTAGTCGTCGATGCCGATGGTGGAGCGGATGGTGCGGCCATTGAAGGTGTACACCTCGATGGGCAGCTTGTAGTAGCGCCCCACGATGAGGGGGGCATTGCGCTTCAGGTTGTTGAGTTTGTAGAACTGTTCGTGGTTGCAGGAATAGCGGTCCAGATCATAGCGGCGCAGCAGCGAGAATACGCCATCACCATTGAGGGCCGGCGCCTCGTAATAGCGCACCCCATCGGCGTGGACCAGCGCAGGCCACACAGCGAGCAGGCATAGCCACAGCATGCCATACAGCCGCTTGCTGCCGTTCGTCTCTCCACGGCCACTCATCTCCTGTATGGGTAAAGCGTACACAATGCGTTGCTCATTTTCTGACATCTACACGCGTGCCGGCCGAACGGGGCGCGCCCGTACGTGGCACTGTCCGGGAGTAATTCGGGAAATAACTGTACCAGAATACAGGGTGTGTGGTAGTGCGTGTTTTGCTCCGCGAAGATACGGCCTTTGCGCTGCCACGCGCACGACTTTTCGCCCATCATACATCAGCTCAGGGTCAAAAAAGCCACCCGACCAGCCTCCCCAAACTGCAAGCTGCCATGGAAAGCTATCTTTGCGGCGCATGAAGATAGCACGGGAAATATGGTATCTGCTCCAGAAAGAGCTGGTGCTCGAATGGCGACAGCGGTATGCCCTCAGCGGCATTCTGCTCTACGTCCTTTCCACCATCTTCATCGTCTATTCGGGCTTCCAGCAAAAGCTGGCAGCGCCGCTGTGGAACGTGGTGTTCTGGATCATCATGCTGTTCGCCTCGGTCAATGCCGTAGTGAAGAGCTTCGTACAGGAAAGCGGATACCGGCAGTTGTACTACTACACGCTCGTCAACCCCCTGGCGCTGCTGCTGGCCAAGGTGTGCTATAACACGCTGTTGCTGCTGTTCATCGGGCTGCTCACGCTGATCGTCTTTGGCATGGTGGCCGGCAATCCCGTGGAGCAAGTGTACATGTTCGTAGGCATCATCGGGCTGGGCAGTCTGGGCTTTGGCATCATTTTCACCTTCATCTCGGCCATTGCGGCCCGCACCCGCCACAGTGCCACGCTCATGGCCATCCTCAGCTTCCCGCTGGTCATCCCCGTACTCATGGAGCTGATCAAGCTGTCGCTGACGGCCATGGGGTTCACGGAAAGTACGGGCATCGAAAAAGACGTGATGATCCTGCTGGGCATCGACCTGATGCTGATGGGGCTGGCCATGGTGCTCTTCCCGTTTTTGTGGCGGGACTGAGGCAGGGCTTGCCGGATGCTTGAATGAGGAATGGACGGTTGAGGCGCCTGCAAAAAGTCGATGGACGATGGATGCCCGAGCCGCATTCACAATAACCCTGAAAATCAACTTTAAACACTAAACTTTAAACTTCAAACTCAAACCCTCAACGCTCAACCCTCAACCATTTTTTACAGGGGACTCAATCATTCAATCGCACACTCATGATACACTGGCTGCGCACACAAGGATGGAAATACCTCGGACTGGTTCTGGTGCTGTACAGCATCGTCATGGGCATGACGGTGCCGTTGCACTCCGGCATCTCGGCACGCACGCCTCTGAGCGCCGATGCCGGCGACACGGTGGCCATGCACATCGAGGGCTACAACACGCATTTTGCGCAAGCGCAGGAGACGCTGCGCGCCTGGCTGATGCTCGATGACTCCCTGACGCTGGCGGCCACCCACATCGAAGTGCAGGACGACCGCCACATGGTGGCCACCTTCGCCTTGCCACCGGTACTGCCCATCGAGCGCGAGGTGGCCAACTTCACGCTGGTGGTGGACAACCCCATCGACGGCGTGACGCTGCTGCCCGAGGCCCTCTTCGTACGGCAGGATACCATTGCTCCTGCTGCGGCCGTGTGGCAGGGCGGCCCCGAGATGACCGGCCTGCACAAGGGCCCCGCCCTGACGTTTCCCTTCCGCAACATCCTGCGCGAGACGATCCGCAACACCTATTTCCACGTGCCCATGTGGTTTGCCATGATCCTGATCTTCATCGGCTCGGTGGTGTACAGCATCCGCTACCTGCGCCATCAGCAGCCCGCCGACGACGCCTACGCCGCCGCCCTCACCACCACGGGCGTGGTGCTCGGCCTGCTGGGTCTCTTCACGGGCATGATCTGGGCCAACTACACCTGGGGGCGCCCCTGGAGTGGCGACATCAAGCAGAACATGACGGCCATCGCCTTGCTCGTCTATCTGGCCTATTTCGTGCTGCGCTACAGCCTCGAAGACCGCGAGGTGCGCGCACGCGTATCGGCAGCCTACAACATCTTCGCTTTTGCCGCCCTCATACCGCTCATCTTCGTCATTCCGCGACTGACCGACAGCCTCCATCCGGGCAACGGCGGCAATCCCGCCATCGGCAGCGAAGACCTCGACAACACCATGCGCCTGGTGTTCTATCCGGCCGTCATCGGCTGGACGCTCATCGGCTATTGGATCAGTCAGTTGCTCTGGCGCATCAATCGGCTCCGGGAGCGCCTGCTCGACGAGGAATAGGCCGCCCGCAGGGCCGTATAGCCTTGGGCATCGGACTGAATTTTGTCATCGAAAAAAATCGAAAAAGTCAGCGCGCACACCTCGAACAAACACAAGCGATTGATTTCCAATAAAAATTCATTTCTCCCGATTTCGTATTGCGTGGCTTGCTGCCACATGCCAACTTTGCATGCAAATACGACCCGAAAGGGTGCTGAGTTGGCAAATTATGTCGAGCTTAGCGCCCGTTTTCGGGAAACGCGTTTTCAGGCAAGGCACGCGCGAAAACAGCAATCAAATTTTGCATCATGAAACTGCACCTGATCGCCTCGTTGGCCTTTCTCCTGCTTCCCCTCGCCTCGGCCTGGTCCCAATCCGAACAGACCGACTTCCTTCGCCAAACCGGCATGATCTACGTGGTTGTGGCCGTGATGGCGGTCATATTCATCGGCATCGGCATTTATCTCATCTATCTCGACAGGAAACTAACCAAATTGGAAAACCAAATTTCCGACCATGACTAAAATGGCAAAGGGCGCTTCCTTCTACGGAAGTGTGCTCCAGTTTTTCGACAAGGCAGCAGCCCATACCCAGTTGCCCAGCGGCATCCTCGAGCAGATCAAGGTGTGCAACTCCGTGTTGCGCATGCGCTTCCCCATCAAGGTGGGCAAGGAGGTGAAGGTGATCGAAGCCTACAGGGTGCAGCATAGCCACCACCGCCTGCCGACGAAAGGCGGTATCCGCTACAGCAACCACGTCAATCAGGAAGAGGTGATGGCGCTGGCCACGCTCATGTCGTTCAAGTGCGCCATCGTCAACGTGCCCTTCGGCGGTGCCAAGGGGGGCGTGAAGATCAACCCGTGGGAGTTCACCGAGTACGAGCTGGAGAAGATCACGCGTCGTTACACCACCGAGCTGGTGCGCCGCAACTTCATCGGCCCGTCGATCGACGTGCCGGCCCCCGACTACGGCACGGGTGAGCGCGAGATGGCGTGGATCTACGACACCTACCGCGCCTTCAACGAGAAAGAGATCGACGCGGCAGGCTGCGTCACGGGCAAGCCCGTCCATCAGCACGGCATCCAGGGCCGCAAGGAAGCCACCGGCCGCGGCGTGTTCTACGGCATCCGCGAGGCCTGCAACAACGTCTCGGACATGAAAAAGCTGGGCCTCACGCCGGGCCTCGCCGGCAAGCGCCTGGCCATCCAGGGCCTGGGTAACGTAGGCTCCTATGCCGCGACCATTTCGCAGGACGAAGGCGATGCCGTCATCGTGGCCGTGGGCGAAGTGGATGGCACCATCTACAACCCCGATGGCATGGACATCCACGAGATCATCAAGTGGAAACAGGAGCACGGCGGCATCTACGACTTCCCCGGCGCCAAGGTGCGCTATCCGCGCGAGCAGCGCAACATGGTGCTCGAAGTGGACTGCGACATCCTCATTCCGGCTGCCCTCGAAAACCAGATCACCTTCGAGAACGCCCCGCGCGTCAAGGCCAAGATCGTGGCCGAGGCCGCCAACGGCCCCATCACCGCCGAAGGGGAAAAAATCCTGCTGGACAAGGGCGTGCTGATCATTCCCGACGTCTTCCTCAACGCCGGCGGTGTGACGGTATCCTACTTCGAGTGGCTCAAAAACCTGTCGCACATGCGCTTCGGCCGCATGGAGAAGCGCTTCAACCAGAACCAGTACGCTACGCTGATCGACCTGGTAGAGCGCCTCACGGGCCACACGGTGGGCGAGCAGGAACGCCGCTTCATCGCTCGCGGTGCCGACGAGATCGACCTGGTACGCTCGGGCCTCGAAGAGACCATGGTGACCGCCTACCAGGAAATCCGCGAGCTGTACAAGCGCCGCAAAAAGATCACCGACATGCGGACGGCGGCCTTCGTGTCGGCCATCCAGAAAATCGGCAGCGACTACCTGGCCATGGGTATCTTCCCCTGATGCCTTTGGCTGACTGCATGCCAGAAAAACGAAAGCGGCGGCACCTGTGTGTTACACGGTGCCGCCGCTGTGTTTTTTGCGCAAGCCGATAGACAGGCTGGCTCCTCCCTTCCGACAGGCGTTCACCCACCCATGCTGGCCGGATTCATCTTCCGGCGGCTCTCCTTGAGTTCGAAGTGAAAACCTTCGGCCACCAGTTGCTCGTAACGGGCCGGATCGAAAGCATAGAGGCGCGCCGGCCGGTGCGCCACCCCTTCCTGGTTCTCGCCCAGGTCAACCAGCAGGTTCATCGAAAGGATCTTCTTGCGGAAGTTGCGCTTGTCGAGTTCCGTTTCCAGGATGGCCTCGTACAGATGCTGCAACTGGGTAAGGGTAAACTTGGGTGGCAGCAGCTCGAAACCGATGGGGCGGGTGCGCACGCTCTGCTTGAGGCGCTCGAAGCAGGCATCGAGGATTTCGTTGTGGTCGAATGCCAGCTTGCCGATGGACGAGATGCTGTGCCACTGCGCCTTGCGGGCAAAAGAGGCGGGCGTGAGCGTGAAGTCGCTGATCTTCACCAACGAGTAATAGGCAATGGTGATGACGCGCCCGATGGGGTGGCGGTCCACCTTGCCAAATGCCTTCACTTGCTCCAGATAGACGTTGCGCAGGCCCGTCAGCTCTTCCAGCACGCGCGCCGCCGCCGTGTCGATGTCTTCGTTGGGATAGACCAGGTCGCCCGGAAGTGCCCACATGCCTTTGTACGGACTCGTTCCCCGTTTGATCAGCAAGACCTTCAGATCGCCATCGTCGAAGCCGAAGATCACATTGTCCACAGAAAAAGCCGACTTGAAAAAGGTGTTCACTTCACTCATGGTATCCCGATTGTCGATTCAGCCGCTGCTCCCTTTCAGAAAATTGGGTGGAAAATAGGACATTTCCCTCGCCCTGCCAACTGGGCAGCCCGGCGTTTGTGTCCAAACGCCACGAAGGGCCCGAGCTTTTCCTCTTAACAGTCCGAGGGACGGATCGGATGCATCGGCTCGACCACACGAAAAAAGCGGCACCCCGCACCGGAGATGCCGCTTTTGCCCAGGGGGCAGCGGTATTTCTATCACCACAGCGTACGCCCAGAGGATTACCGAAGAGTGAACCGGGCAAAGCGCGCCTCGAGCTCACTTGATCGTGCCGTTGCACAGGTGCACCGCATGCACGAGCGCCGGCACGAGCCGTTCGAACTGCTCGCGCGTCTGCAGCTTGAAGGAGAACTCGTTGTTCTTCTGCACCTTGCCGCCCCACGTCACCTCGACCACCGGCTCCTCCCCGACGGTCTGGATGGCGATGCCGGGATAGGGATTGTCCTCGCGGTCGGGGATCAGGCGGAAGCCATCGCGCACGTTGAGCTTCGCCAGGGGCACCACGATGCGGCTGGGCTGCCCTTCCGCCTCGTTGGTGATGGTCAGCACGCAGTCTTCCACCGTGACCTGGGGGTTCTTCCACAGCGGACTGCCGTTGGCGGCATCGCGGTAGATCTCGTCGGCCACGATGGCGATGCGGCCGGCCACCCGCGCCGGAATGTCTTCTTCGGGCAGTGCCTGCTGCTTCAGCGCCGTGAGCGGGTCGGCGGGCTGCGTTTGTTGTTCGACCTGTGCGGCAGGCGTCGCGGCCTCCTGCGCGCCAGCATCGGGGCCGTCATTGGTACAGCCCACGAGGGCGGCAACGATCAGGATGCCGACCGCAATGAACGAGTCCTTCTTCATAGTTCGTCGTTTTTCTGATTATGCCTTTCGGCAAAAAAAATCCGCGCGGCATTCACCCCTGCCCCTTGAAAAACGCGATGATCTGCTCGGCCAGCTCGCGCCCGATGAGCGACTGGGCTTCCTGGGTGGAGCCGCCGATGTGGGGCGAGACCGACACCTGCGGATGCTCCAGCAGGGCGCGGCGAGGGGTGGGTTCGTTTTCGAACACGTCGAGGCCGGCACCGGCCACCTTGCCGCTGGCCAGCGCCTCGAGCAGGGCCTCCTCGTCGATGGCGCCGCCACGCGCAGCATTGACAACAAACACGCCATCTTTCATTTTGGCGAAAGCCGCAGCATCGATCAGCGGCTTGCCGGTGAACGGCACGTGCAGCGAGATGAAATCACTCTGGGCCAGCACCTCGTCGAGCGGCACGGTGCGGATGGTCACCACGGGCGACGTGTCGAGGCCGGCTACCGGCACTTCGATCTCGGCCTGGTCCACCACCAGGTCGGCAGCCAGCACCTGCATGCCCAGCCCCAGCCCCATGCGCGCCACTTCCTGCCCGATGCGGCCGAAGCCCACGATGCCCAGCGTTTTGCCGCCGAGCTGGATGCCTTTCGAATACTTTTTCTTGAGCTCTTTGAAGGCCGTGTCGCCCTTTTCCGGCATCTCGCGGTTCGACAGGTGCAGCATGCGCGCCAGGGCAAACAGGTGGCCAAACACCAGCTCGGCCACGGCACGCGACGAGGCCCCCGGCGTGTTGAACACGGCGATGCCTTTCTCACGGGCGTAGTCCACGTCGATATTGTCGAGGCCGACGCCGGCACGGGCGATGACCTTGAGGTTGGGGCAGGCGTCGATCAGCTCGCGCCGCACCTTGGTGGCGCTACGCACGATGATGGCGTCGTAGGCGGGCAGCACCTCGGGCAGCTGCTCCTGAGGCACTTTCTCGGTGTCCACCTGGAAGCCTGCGGCCTCGAGCATGGCCTTTCCGTCGGGATGGATACCATCGTTGGCAAGGATCCGGATCATTTGGTTTCAGTTTTTTATGTTGCATTCGGTTTGCAAGAGCGCTTGACGGCGCAAAGAAAACCATTTTCCACACGCTTCGGGCCCCTGCGATCCATCCAGTGATTACGATCTCAAAACCCGCGCGCATGCACTTCCGGCGTTTGCTCCTCACCCTCGTCGTGGCCTGGCCGTACTGGCTGGCCGCGCAGTCGTCGACCGACCTTTCCTTCACCACCACTGCCGCAGCCTTCCACCACGATGCCCGCTGGCCGCTGCATACAGCCACGCCCTTCTATGCCGTGGCCTTTGCCTGGCCCGACGGCGAGGCGGGCACCCTGCAGGTGCGTTTTGGCGAAAGCCGCAAAAAAAGCGGACCCTGGCAGTCCGTCCATGCCGACCCGCATGCCCGCGCCGCCGACCGGGGCCCCGCCGGCCAGGTGGTGAGCGCCCTGCTGTTTGCCCCTGCCGGCACGCGCTGGTTCGAGCTGCGGGGCTCGGGCTGGCCCCAGGGCAGCCTCATCCGCATGCACGTGTACAGCCCCGGCCACAGCACCCGTCCACCGGGCGCCGCGGCAGCCCCGCCGGCAAGGCCACGCGACTGCCCCTGCCCGCTGCCCGCCCTACAGACGCGCGCCGACTGGTGCCCCGACGGCAGCTGCCCGCCTGACCCCACGCCCACGGCCACCACCTTCAGCCACATGATCGTACACCACTCGGCCTCGTCGAGCACGGCCAGCGACTGGGCCGCCGTGGTGCGCTCCATCTGGGACTTCCACGTCAACGTCAATGGCTGGGACGACATCGGCTACAACTACCTCGTGGCACCCGACGGCACCCTCTACGAAGGGCGCGGCGACAACGTGCTGGGCGCCCACTTCTGCGGCACCAACACCGGCGCCATGGGCGTGTGCATGATGGGCACCTGGACCAGTGCGCCCCCGCCCGACACCGCGCTGGCCACGCTGCGCGACCTGCTGGCCTGGAAGAGCTGCGACGAAGACCTCGACCCCCAGGGCACGGCCTACCACCCCGCCTCGGGCCTCACGCTGCACCGCATCAGCGGCCACCGCGACGGCTGCGCCACCGAGTGCCCGGGCCAGGCGCTCTACGACCAGCTGCCGCAGCTGCGCCAGAACGTGGCCGACCACATCGCCAATGGCTGCACCCAGGTCGTGCTGCCCGCGCCCGAGCTGCAGGCCGAGGCGCTCTCGCCCACATCCATCCGCCTCACGTGGACCGACCCGGGCGACGAGACGGGCTTCGAGATCGAGCGCTCGGTCTCGTTCAACGACAACTACGCCCCCGTGGCTGCCCCCGGCCCCGATACGCTCGAATGGACCGACGAAGGACTGACGCCCAACACGGGCTACTTCTACCGCATCCGGGCCCTGTTGGGCAGCGAAAGCTCGCCCTGGAGCAACGAGGTCTTCCTCTTCACCCCCCTGCAGACCGGCACACACACCATCAGTGGCCTGCAGCACATCCGGCTTTCGCCAAACCCCGCCCGGGGCCAGGTCACGCTGCACTACGTCACCACCACCCCACTCCGCCTCTCGGCCGTGCTGTGCACCGCCGACGGCCGCATCTGGTGGCGCAGCCCGCTGCTGCTCGACGGCCGCGGCGCCCAGACCATCGCGCTGTCGCATTTGCCGAAAGGCAAGGCCTGGCTCTGCCTCGTGCATGCCTCCGGACACGTAGTTTTGCCACTTGTCAAAATGTAAGCCCATGCGCCCATTGCTCTGCTTCTTCGCGATCGTGCTGCTCTTCACTGCCTGCCGGCAAAATGAACCCGATTCGCGCATTGCCGAAGCGGTCGAGTCCGTGCGCCAGGAGCTGGCGCCCGACCGCCGCGTGGTGTGGTGGCAGGTGGAGGCCGTGCCGCATGGAAAGACCGTCACGCTGCGCGGCGAGACGAGCCACCCCGAGGCCGCACGCCTGCTGGCGCAAAAGCTCGAAGCCGCAGGCTACCGCGTGCAGGACAGCCTGCGCCTGCTGCCCGACAGCAGCGTGGCAGGTCAGGTGTTCGGCCTGGTCAACCTCTCGGTGTGCAACATCCGCAGTCGGCCCAAACACTCGGCCGAGCTGGCCACCCAGGCACTGCTGGGCACGCCCCTGCGCGTGTACAAACGGCAGGGCGACTGGTGGCTGGTGCAGACGCCCGACGACTACTTCGGCTGGCTCGATGCCGATGGCTTCACGCCCCTGACGCCCGAGGCCTTCCGACAATGGCAAGCGTCGCCCCGCCTGGTGTGCGTGGCCGACTACGACTACGTGTATGCCCGCCCCGACCGGGCTTCCGCCAAAATATCGGACCTGGCCGCCGGCAACATCCTGCAACTGCGCGGCGCCACCGAGGGCTGGGCACAGGTGGCCTTCCCCGACGGACGCGAGGGGTTCATGCCGCCCGGCAGCTGGCTGCCTTTCGGCAAATGGCTGGCCACGCGCAACCCCACCCCCGAAAACATCCTCGCCACGGCGCGCGAGCTGACGGGGCGCCCCTACCTGTGGGGCGGCACCTCGCCGCGCGCCATGGACTGCAGCGGCTTCACCAAGACGGTCTTTTTCCTCAACGGCCTGGTGCTGGCGCGCGACGCCTCGCAGCAGGTGCACACGGGCCTGCCCGTACAGGGCGATACCAGCACCTGGGCCGGCTTCGAGCCGGCCGACCTGCTCTTCTTCGGCCGGCCCGCCACCGAGGGCCAGCCCGAGCGCATCTGGCACGTGGCCATACACACCGGCAAGGGGCGCCTCATCCATGCCGCGGGCCGCGTGCGCGAGGAGAGCCTCGACCCCGCCGATGCCGACTTCAATGCCGAGCGTCGTCGTACCTTCGTGCGCGCACGCCGCATCCTGGGCAGCGAAGGACAAAACGGCGTGCGGCGCGTGGCCGACATGCCGCTGTACACGGGCCAGGGCATCGACCAATGAGCGCCGCATGCCCCGGCCGGCAAGCCACACCGCCACACACGTACAAACCAAACGCGATGAAACCACTTTGGACAGGACTCGCAAGCCTGATGCTGGGCATGGCCCTGCTGACCGGATGCCGCAATGAGGGCGGCAACCAGCCCCTCACCTTTACCGAGCAGACGGCAACCGACAGCAACGAGGCTGCCCACGGCGCACCCCGCATCACCGACGCGCACAGCTTCGAGGCGCAGGTGCAGGCATACGAAAGCAAGGACCGCGTCTTCTGGCAAAAGCCCGAGCTGGTCATCAGCAAAATGGGCGACCTGTCGGACAAAGTGGTGGCCGACATCGGCGCAGGCTCGGGCTACTTCGCACGCCGCCTGGCCATGCGCGCCAGGCGCGTCATCGCCATCGACATCGACCCGCGCTTCATCCACTTCATGGACTCGCTCAAGATGGTCGAGCAGCTCGATCGCTTCGAGACGCGCCTGGCCGAGCCCATGGACCCCCACCTCGACACGGGCGAGGTGGACATCGTGCTGATGGTCAACACCTATCTCTACCTGCCCGACCGCGTGACCTACCTGCGCAACCTCAAAAAGAGCATCAAGCCCGGCGGCCGCATCTTCATCATCGACTTCAAGAAGAAAAAAATCCCCATCACCGACCCGCCGGCGCGCATCCGCATCCCCCTGTACCAGGTGGAAGAAGAGCTGGAAGCCGCCGGCTACCGCATCGTCGAATCGGACGACACCTCGCTCGACTACCAGTACATCATCGTGGCGGAGCGACCGT
>CAYNYN010000033.1:0-13868 GCA_964401445.1 uncultured Saprospiraceae bacterium
GACGAGATAAATCTCGTCCCACATGCGTGGGGCGAAATTCATTTCGCCTTGAGGGTCAAAATGCCCGTTTGGCTTTTCAATTCCCACGGACGAGATAAATCTCGTCCTACGTTTTTTACCTGTAGCCGATTTCGGGTGAGAGTGTAGTCTGGCTGGGCAGGAAGGTGCCGGTGCCTCGTGCGGCGAGGCGCCCCCTGGCGTCGTACAGTGCGCTTTCGGCCACGATGAGGCGGCGCGAGCGGTGGATGACCCTTCCTTCGGCACGCACCGCCCCTTCCTTCAGCGGGCGCAGCAGGTGCAACTGGAAGTCGGCCGTGAGGATGAATACGTCGCGCACCAGCGACTGCGCGGCGAAGAAGGAGGCGTCGTCCAGCATTTTGAAGTAGATCATGCCATGGGCCGTGCCACCGGCGTGGAAATGATCGGGGCGCACGTCCATGACGAGGGTGGCCTGCCCTTCGGCTACCGTCAGTTCGGGGGCGAAGGGGCGGTTCACGGGCGCGCTGGCGTACATGCGTTCCAGCTTGCGGAAGTGGGTGTCGGCCTCGGGCATGGTGCTTTTTTGCGCAAGCCTACACCATTTTTTGCGCAAGCGCAAATCAGTTGCCCGGCGGCGGGGGCAGCGCGACCGTCTGCACGGCACTGGGCGGGCTCTCGATTTCCGTTTCGGGGTCGAGCGCCTTGACCAGATAGTGGTAGGTAGTGCCGGGTTCCACCTCGCGGTCGGTGAAGGAAGTGGCTCCCGGCTCGCTCATGCGGTAGAAGTAGAAGCCGCCTTCGTCCACGGCGCGGAAGATGGCAAAGACGGGCGGGTGCTGGAGCCAGCGCGGTGCCTGGAACCGCCACTGCAGGGCGATGGCGGGTGGTGGCCCTTCCTCGAGCGCGGTCGTCAGGTCGTATACCGGGGGCAGCGTGCGGAAGTCAGGGATGTGCAGGGCGAGTGTCTCTTCCCTTTCGGAAAAGTTGGCCGCGTCGTCCACGGCGACGAGGCGATAGACGTAGGCGGCACGCGGGGCCACGGTGGTGTCGAGGAAGTGGCCGTAGTCGCCAAGCGTGTCGGTGTCGGCGAACAGCAGTTGCCAGTCGTCGGGCTGGTCTTCGGGGCGGCGGTAGAGCAGGTGTTTGACGACGTCGTGCGAGCTGGAGCGGATCCAGCGCAGGGCCACGCCCTTTTCGGAGATGTCGTAGCTGTCGAACAGGGGGCTGGTGGGGGGCACGAGGTCGGGTTTTTGGAGGCGCACCACCTCCGACCAGTCGGAAGCATTGCCGAAGAGGTCGAAAGCGACGAGCGCGAAGTAGATGTCTTCGGTCAGCACGTTGAGCGGGATGGTGTCGCGCCAGATGGTGTCGCGCAGGATCTGGTTGGTGCGCGGTGCGAAGATGTGATCGGGGGCATTGGCGTAGAAGACCTTGTATCCGTACAGGTCCGGCTCGGGGCCGAGGGGCCAGTGCAGGGTGACCACGCCATTGGTGTCGATGCTGCCCCGGATGCTGGTGGGCGGATCGGGCGGGATGCTGTCCACCACGGTGCCGAATTCGGGCAGGCCGACCATGGCGTTGCCCGCGGTATCGACGGCATAGACGAAGTACCAGTTGCTGACCAGGGAGTTGAAGGAGGTGTCGATGAAGCGGCGCGTGTCGGGAGGCAACAGGTCGGGGGTGAGCGCGACTTCGGTGCCTCCTTCGCGCTGCTCGGTGCGGGTGATGAGGAAGCCGGCCAGGTCGCCGATGGTGTCCTGGATCATCCACGAGACCTCCATCTGTCGCGGCCCGATCTGTCGGGCCCGGATGGCGTAGGGCTGGGGCGGGGGCGTGCGGTCGCGCCCCATGGCGCGCACGGGCTCGGAAGGCGCGCTCAGCTCGGCAAAGGGCGTGATGCCGCGCAGCCGGTAGAGGTACGGTTGGTAGTTCTCTTCGAGCGTGTCGATGTAGGTGAACCAGTCGGTGGGAATGCCGTACATGTCGAGCGGGCTGTCGATGAAGGGCACCTCGGTGAGGCGCTGCCAGGTGCGGCCGTCGCGCGAGCGCTCGATATACCAGCCCGAGTAGTAGCGTTCCTGCTCGCGGTTCCAGTACAGCTTGATGACGTATTCGCCCTCTTCGACCGAGTCGATGACGGGGCGCGGGTCGTGTGCGAGCTCGTCGGTGCGCAGGGCGTAGTAGGCCGTGTCGATGAGGTAGTCGGGCGAGGAGGCGAGGCTATAGACGCGATACAGGTAGGTGTAGCCGGGGCGCACGTCCTCGTCTTCGTAGCGGAGGCCCGAGGCGATGGCGGCGTTGCGCGAGAACTCGGCGGCGAGCATGGCTGCGGCGAAGAGGTTTTGCAGCTCGGTGGCCTTTTCCCAGAAGTTGGCCTCGGCGTTGTCGGGGTCGCTGAAGTTGCGCTTGCCGTAGATGGCCTGGGCGGCAATGGCGGCGTAGGGGTCGTTGGCCTGCTCGTTGGCGATGGGCTCCCAGTCGTCGAGCGGCCAGGGACGCGGCTCGGCCAGCAGCTCCCATTGGGCGTTCACCAGCTCGTTGGTGTCGCGGAAGATGAGGCGTTCGAGGCGGTAGCCGCTCAGGTTCGACAGGTGCCAGGCGCCCGGACTGCCCGGCGCCCAGCGCAGCAGGATCTTGTCGCCCGTGTTTTTGGCCAGCAGGTGCATGGGCACGCGCAGCGAGTCGGCCACGTAGTCGGTCGTATCGCTGACGATGAGCTGGGCCTGCAGGGCCTGCGGGCTCAGCAGCCAGAGGATGAGGGCGAAAAGCGATATTGCGTAGCGTTTCATGTTCCTGTTTTTGTAGTGGCTCAAAAAAGGGTCCCGGGTGCATGGCCAGGCCTGTCTTCAGGCCATTTGGCGCATGCTCATGGCTTGATGACGATGCGGCTCCAGGTGCCTTCGGCCATCTTGCTGGCCGACTTTTTCCCCGTCTGTGCCTGCGTACGCGACCGGGTCGTGGGGTAGCGGTACTGCATGACGAACGAGTGCGGTCGCGGCGGCGTGGTACTCATGTAGATGGTGCTTTGCGGCAGTTGGAGCAACTGGTTGGTGCGCACCTTCAACGGCGGATACTTGTCGAGGAACTGCTTGAGCGAAGGCCCGCTGAGGCACTTCTTCTCGTCGCGCAGGTATTTGTTCCAGGCGTCGATATATTGCTGGGGCAGGTTCCAGGTGCCTCCCGAGGGCGACACGTTCATGCTGGTGGGTGCGGGGAAGTAGCGGTACCACCAGTGCGGCGACGAGGGCCAATGGACCCTGCCCGCGGCAGCGTCGTCGATGCAGGGGAAGTCCATGTATTTGCCCAGCAGGCTGCTCATGCGCGATTTGGCCTCGTGCAGGTAGAGGTAGCCGCCTGCCACGGGATGGTAGCCGATGGCCAGCTTGTGGGTGGGCTGGTAGTTGAAGACCATGCTTCCGCCCCCGCTGCCGAGGTTGAGCCCGCTGATGAAGCCGCCCGAGGCGCCGAGGGGTGCCTGCACGCCCGTTCCTGCGGGCGACGACTGGCTGGTGTTGTTGGTGGTGGGCGGCGGGTTGTTGGCCGCATCGAGCTCGGCGCGCGACAGGGGGCCGGCCCAGGTGCTGGCATTGTTGAACGACACGTAGTTGTCCATGGCCGGCTGGCGCAGCATGAGGCGCAGCGGCGTTTTGAGGTAGCGCAGCCAGTAGTCGATCTGGTCGGTCATCCAGAGGAAGCCGTCTTCGAGGCGTTTCTTCACATATATGTTGGTGGGCAGGCCTGCCTTCTTGTATCGGCCGTTGTAGCCGTTGAGGTAGATCGACAGCAGAGGCTGCACCTTGTAGCCGTTGTGCGTATAGCCTTGCTTGTCGTACTGCTCGAAGGGCTCGTCGATCGTGATTTCCGACAGGTAGCCCGGGAAGATTAAGAAGGTGGCCTGGGTGTGCTTCCACGTACTGCCCGAGATTTTCTCCTTGAAGGTGTCGTACTTGCTGGTGCCGAAGTAGTAGTGATACAGCACGCGCTCGGCGGGGTGCCGCACGGTGGCGCCGGGCAGCTCGCGCTTCTTGATGATGTCGGAGGTGAGTACGCTGCCCTCGCCCTGAAGCAGATTGACGGTCTGTTCGCGCAGTTGCAGCGTTTGCGCAAGCGAGAGGGTGGCGCCGCCCGCGCCGTTGAAGTTGAACGCGGTGGCGCTGAGCTGTTGCTGCTGTTGTTGTGCCTGCTGCTGCGCCTGCTGTTGCAGTTTTTGCTTCAGCGCCTTGTCCACCTCGATCACCTGCAGCGAGTAGAACTTGCCGTTTTGCAGGCGCGCCACGTTGAACTTGAGCACGCGGTCGTACTCGGTGGGGAACAGCGTCACGTCGAGGGTGTGGCCGCTGCCGTCGAGGCGCGTGAAGCGCACCAGGTAGTCGTACTTCGCGCGGTCCTTGAACAGGTAGGTCATGCCCTTGTCCAGCACGATGTAGCCCCACTTGCCCTCTTCGGTTTCCTCCTTGAGGAAATAGCGCTGGTTGGCCAGGGGCCAGGTGAACAGCACGTTGCGGTCGGGGATGACATCGGGCGCCTTGCCCGTGGTGAAGGTGCTGGTCTTGCTCTGGTACCAGTCCTTGCCGTTTTTCTTGACGTATTTCCACTGGCCGGCGCCGTACAGCTCACGCGCCTTGACCTCGATGTAGGTGGTGAAGCGGGTGTTGCCGGCCAGCACCACCTTGGGGTTGAGGGTGGCGGCCAGGTTGTCGTTGGTGAAATAGATGGGCTCTGCAGGTACCAGCTTGCCGTTTTTGTCCTTGAGCGTCCAGGTGCTGATGACGGGCACGATGCGCCGGATGGTGCTGTCCTGCTGAGGGATCTCCATCACGTGATTGATGGGCACGGCAAACGTGGCCGTGCAGGCCGTGAACACGTCCACTTCCTTGCTCTTGTCGGCGGGCTTGAGGTCCTGCACGAAGTCCATCTGATCGAGCAACTGGTGCAGCGGCGTGGTGGGGTCGCACTTTTCGCCCACGGCCACGTCGAAGGCACAACTGCCCTTGAACAAGCCGCCCAGGATGGCAAACGACAGGCGGCCGCGCCCCTCGGCCCAGTTGGGGTTGGGGAAGCCGCCGCGCAGCACCATGGCCGCTGCTCCCTTGAAGATGCTGAACTTGCCGTTGATGAACCACAGCTCGACCTTCAGGCCGAAGTCGGCGTAGGCGCCGGCATACATCTGCCCGAGGGCGTACCAGTAGTCCACGCCCGGACTGATCTCGCCGCGGCTGGGAATGTAGCAGCGGCGCTGCTCGTTGCGCGTGACGTTGATGTCGAAGCCGAAGACCAGCCCCATGTCGAAATAGAAGGGTACCGGGTTGGCGCTCAGGTCGAGGCTGAAGCTGGCGCCGAAGGCGAAGCCCTGGCCCGGCGGCAACTGCGGCCGCTTCTTGCCCTTGACGAACTCGCTCACCTTGCCGCCCGAAAAGTCGTTCTTGCCGCCACCGGCCATGGCCCAGATGCGCATGAAGGCGGCGTCGGGCGGGGGCAGCACCGAGGGCACCTTGTGGCCGATCATGAGGTAGGCCGTGAATTTGATTTCGATCTTGAGCAGGCCGCTGTTGGAATTGCTGTTCTTGTTGTTTTGCTGCTTCTTCTTTTTGTCCTTGACTTCGGCTTTCTTGTTGGGGGCGAAGCTCACGGCCAGCGAGCCGCGGTTCTGCGGCGTGCCCATGTTGAAGTACCAGAAGTCTTTCTTGCGGCTGACGTCAGCGTAAAACTCGGCCCAGATGAAGGCGTGGCTCTTGTCGCCGGTGTATTCCTTGGGCGGGTCGGGAATTTTGGCGTTGCCCTGGATGACGCCGGCATTGACCGTGATGTAGAGCCGCCCCTGCACGAACTCTTCAGAGGCCTTGTGATACTCGATCTTCACCCAGCCACCCACCTTGGGCGAGGGATCGGTCAGGCCCGAACACATCACCTTGGCGTCGCCCGTGATGCCGAAGTAGTTCATGCCGCCGGCCTTGGTGAACGAGGCCTCGAGCCGTGCTTCGAAATTGTAGGCCTTGCCGCCGCTGGGGCTGCCCATGAGCACGGCAAACATCAGCCCGAAGTTGGTATTGTAGTCGGGCTTGTAGGCCGACTTGGGCTCTTTCCCCTTCGACTGGCCCTTGGTGGGCACCAGCGCGGGCAGGGCCGCCGTGCGCTTCATGTGGTGGTACACGCCGCCGCCGATGCCGTACAGGTTGAGCCCGGCAAAGACGGGCACGCCCGCCTCGCCCAGCGTCACCGTGCCGGCAATGCGCCAGTAGCTGTACCAGTCGGCCGTGTCGAACTTCTTGGTTCCCGGCTTTTTGTAGGTACCGAACTCACCCTCGAGCGAGGCCTTGATGTTGGCCGGCAGCGTCACGCTCAGCTCGCCCCGGAAGCCGTCCAGGTTGTTTTCCTTGTAAAACTCGACCGAGCCCTTGATCTTGACGCTGGCCACCTCGGCGTCGAGCGCGATCTTGTTGAGGCGCACTTCCTTGACCTTGACGCCCTTGATCTGGTCCCACAGGCCCTTGCCCTTGCCCAGTTGGGCGTGTATGGCCATGCCCACGGTGCCCGACAAACCCCACGCCCCGCTCTTCTTGCCCCCCTTCTTTTTGGGCAGGCTGCCCTGCAGCGCCAGCGTCATCTCCCAGCTCACCACCGGCGCGTTGCCGGCCGTCATTTTGAAGTTGTCGAACGAGAGCGGGAAGTTGGCAAACCACTTCTGCGGGCTGGCCAGCCCGAAGCGGAAGTTCTTGTTGTCGAAGCCCTTGGTCGAGTGGTACTTGATATGTTCGAGCCGGATGCCGGGGATGTCGAGCTTGAACGAGTCCTGCCTGATGCCGATGGTGGCGCTCAGGTCGAAAGCCACGTAGCTGTGGGTGCCCACCTGAAACTCGATGCTCGAGTTTTTGTCCAGCTTTGCTTGCGCAAAAAACATGGGTATCCTCAGCGAGTCGGTCACGCTGACGCTAAAGCGGAAGTTGGTGGCCTTCGTCTTGTGGTCGAGTACGCCGCGGTACTTCAGATAGTCGTGCCTTTCGGCAAACGGAATACCGAGCTTGCCCGACATGCCGGCATTGGTGAGGCTGTTCTGCAGCACGTTGACCCACAGGCTGTCGAGGCTGAAGCGCACCCCGTCGATGTGCTTGGGCTTGTTGTTGGGGCTTTCCCATTTGATGAGGCCTTCGACGAGGAAGGCGGCCGTGAAGCCCGTCTTGTCGATGATGATGTTGCGCGCCGACACCTGCGTGTGCCGGTCCTGCTCGCTGTTGACGTTGCCGATGTAGTGCGGGATCTTGACGCGCATCTCCTTGAGCCAGAAGCCCCGCCACAGCGCCTGCACCTTCTTGTCGGTGCTGTTCAGGTCGGCCGACTGGTAGTTTTTGGGCAGGTTGCCCACCAGCCCGGCCGGGTTGTCTATGCTCGACAGGTCGATCCAGGCCTCTTCGACCTTGAAGGCGTAGCCCTTCATGGCCTCGACGGGGATCTGGAAGTCCTTCATCTGCAACTTCCCGATGAAGTTGAGCCCGCGCGCGCCCTTGAGGAAGGCCGTGGCCGTCACGCGTCCCGAGCCGGGTTTGCCCTGCGGCCCGTCGGGCACGATGGCCTTGCGCGAGAAGCGCACCTCGATGGCCAGGTTGACGTGGCGGAAGCCCTTGCAGTCCCACACCACCTCGGTGCGCTGCTGCGGATCGGAGGCGTTGAGCGAGCCCTTGATGACGATCTGGGTGCGCTCGTCTTCCTTGGGCACCTGTTTGGGGTCGTCCACGTCGATGACGATGTCGCGCGGCAGCAGAGCCGTGCCGCGGCTGCCCGTCCCCTTGGGGCCGAAACAGAAGTCCTTGATGCCAAGCGAGAGGAGGTTGGCGCGGTAGGGGCTCAGGGCCGGGATGTCGAGGTTGACCACGGCGGTCAGGGTGGCGCGTTGCGGCGTGAACTTCATGTCGAGGATGGCCACTACGATGGTATTGCCCTCGATCTTGTTGTCGATGCCGATGGGCAGGCCGATGGGCTGGTTCTTGCGCACGCCCGAGTTGACGAGGCGGCCGCCCTGGTTGAGGAAGTTGCCCAGCGCCTTGGCCAGGTCGGGCGACAGGCCGATGGCGCTGCCGGCCTGCACCACCTGGCCCTGCGGCAGGAAGTCTTTGTCTTTGACCACCGTCACCTTGCCCTCGAAGATCTGGCCGGCCTTGTTTTTCTTGATTTTCTCAAACTTCACTTTGATGGGCCAGCTCTTGAGGAAGGTCACGGGGATGTAGCCCTCGCCGCTGAAGGCATTGTTGGGCTCGGCTTTTACGGAAGTGACCACCAGCTCGAACAGGCCGATCTTGAGCTTGTCCTTGGCCTTGAGGCCGCCCGTGGCGGTGCGGTCGGTGATCTGGGGCGCATCGCAGGCAGCCACACAGGCGTCGTCGAGGCCGGTTTGTTCGACCACCACCTCACGCAGCTTGCTGGAGTGGTACAGCTCGCCATTGGTGAACTTGTGCCCCTGCCCTTGCTGGTCGGGGTTGCGGGCCCAGGCCACGCGCCAGTAGTAGGTGCCGGCCGTGGGCAGGTCCACCACCGTGGTGAGGACTTTTTCGAAGTCCTTGCGGAATTTGGCCGTGTCGTAGGCCAGCGTCTGCTTGTTGAGGTATTTGTCGGGGTCGAGGGTGATGAGGCTGTCTTTCTGGAAGACGATGCGGGCCGTATCGGTGGTGTGTCCCCTGAATACCTGCAGCACCCAGCGTTCCTTGAGGGGGCTGAGCGACACGTCGGCGGCCGTGCCCTGGCTATCGAAGGTCTTCAGCTGCCATGCGGGCAGCAGCGGCTCCTTGCCTGCGCGCACGCGCCAGCGGAAGGTGGTCTTGCCCACCGAAATCTTTTTGGTCACGCCCGGCGACACGAGGCGCGGTACGGGCATGCCCGCCACGAAGCGCGTGTTTTTCACCTGCGAGACGAACTTGTTGCCTTGGGCCGTCCATGCCGAGGCGCGGGCATCCCAGCGGTAGGCCCGGCCCCTTTCGAGCTTGTTGGTGGCGTTGCCCAGCGACTGGTGGCTGGCGAAGGCCCAGTCGAGGGCGGGCTTGTTGTACTTGCTGCGCACGAACTTCAGCGCGCCCTGGGGCCAGGGCACCGTGTGCTTGCGTTGCAGCTTGTTGTCCAGCTCGAGGCGGTAGGCAAACTTGTCGTACAGCTCGCACTCGGGCGAGAAGCGCACGATGAACGGCACTTGTGTGAACGGCAGCGTGTCGTCGGGGGCGGGGTAGTGCGGCATGATGGTGAAGGCGGCCGGATTGGCGCAGGCCGTGACGTTTTTCGAGAACTGGAAAGTGACTACGTCGCTGTGGCCGCCGTTCTGGAAGATGGTCTGCTGTTGCGGGTCGTAGCTCGTCACCCGCACCGCATATACGTGGCCTTCCTGGAAGGGCACCTGTGTCACGGCATGCGAGAAGCTTTGGATGCCGTCTTTTTCGTACACGGGCGTGATGCCCGGGTTGTTCATGGCTACGGTAGCCTGGTTGGCCACGACGTTGTTGGCCGTCAGGTCGATGATCTTGACGCGGTAGCGTATCTGCCCGGGATTGACGAGGTTGTACTGCGTCCACGACACGCTGACGAACACGGGCTGGATGAAGGGCAGCACCTGGTTTTTCGCAGGAGCGATGATGACGGGCGGCGCGCCGTAGTTGGCGGTGTAGGAGGAGCAGTTGGATCCCGTGGCCGACGACAGCGCCTGGCCCGTCTGCGCATCGATGGCTTGCAGGCAGACGGTGTAGTTGCCCTCGCGCAACACGCGGTTCTGGATGAGGTACTGCCGCTCGGAAGGCGGCTGGATGTCGTTGGTGCTCAGCAGCAGGTTGCTGAAGTCCCAGTCGATGCCGGTGAGCATTTTCGTCTGGTTGGGGCCGATGGTGAAGGGCTGCTTGAACAGGGGGCTGCGCTGGATGGTGAGGTTGTTGGGCCCCTGGATGTGGATGGCGAAGTTGAACGTCCGGCTCGTGTTGCTGGTGTTCATCACCGTGACGAGGATCTTGTCGCCCAGGTCGAGGTAGTCCTCGAAGCGGATGGGGTAGGGTGGCATCAGGTGCGTCTGCACCGTGAGCGGATACGTCTGCTGGGCCCTGTTTGCCGAAAGGCAGACGAAAAACAGGGCGAAGGCCAGCAGGGAGCGCCAGAGCGCGTGGAAGTGGCGGGAGCGTGCGACCGACTGGTTCATATGTCTTATGGGTTGAGCGTTGAGCATTGAGGGTTGCGCGTGACGACCCCGACAAGTCGAGGCAGGCAGTACGTCCATTGTCCATTGTCCATCGTCCATCGTCTTTTTCAGCAGGCTCAGAAGTTGAATCCATAGCTGATGCCAGTGCGCAGCTCGTGCACCTCATTGCCCGAGAGGCGGGGCTGGCGGCGCAGCCATACGGCGTAAAGGTTGAGGCTGTGCTGTTCGCTCAGCGCCCATGAGGCGTTGGCGTTGAGCTGGTAGTACAGCCCGTCGGACTGGCCGTTGAAGCTGTTGTGGTTGAGCGTGAAGGAGCCGTTGAGCGACAGCTTGTCGTCGGCCAGGCGCTTGCCCAGGTCGAGCGTCAGGCCGGTGCTCGTGCTTTCGTCCGTGCCATTGCGCAGCAGGGAGTAGTTTGCCGAAAGGCCGATGTCGAGCCTGGCGGGCAGGATGCCGAGGCGGTAGCCGAGGCTGGCCGTGTAGTTGTCTTGCTGCGGCAGGGGGACGTAGAACAGGGGGTTGAGGTCGCGGAAGCTGAGGTAGTAGAGGCTGGCCGAGAGGCTGTGGGAGCGCGTCTGGCTCTTCCACTGGTGGCCGGCGCTGAGCGTGGCCGACTCGTTGACCAGGGCCAGCCGCAGCGTGTCGGCCACCTGGATGTAGCCTGCTGTCTGGTCGCTCTGGTAGTTGTTGTAGAAGGCATTGAGGTAGAACCCCTTTCGGGAAACGTAGCCCAGCGAGAGCGAGCCGATGCGGCGCAGGTCGGTATGGGGTCGTATGTGGAACAGGTTGTTGCGCTGCAGGCCGCCGGTGAGGCTGACGTTGAGGCGGTGCGCCAACAGCGAGAAGGCCAGGCTGGCCGTGTAGTGCTCGTAGTCGTTGGCGTTGTAGTACATGCCGAGCGAGCGGTAGTAGGGATCGACGCGGCGGTAGCCCAGGCCGAGGGTGAAGAAGCGGTTGGCGTAGCCGAGGTTGAGATGGGTGGCCAGGCCGGGGCGCGTGCTGGCGTTGAGCACGATGAAGCGGTCGAGCGTATGGAGCACGCGGCGCACCGTGGGGTCGAGCTCGGCATCGTCGATGGTGCGCATGCGGCGGTCGCCGGTGTGCAGCGAGGCGGCCTGGTTGAGCTGCAGGGTGAGCGCCCCGAAGAGCGAGAGCTGCAGGTCGAGGCCGAGCACGAGGTTTTCCTCGGGAAGCAGGTAGGTGTTGTCGGCCAGCAGGGCCGAGACGGTGGTGGTGTCATCCACCACCTTGAGCACGCTCAGATCGACGGTGTTGCGCTCGCCGAAGCCGATGCGGGCACCGAGGATGCGGCGCTTGTAGGTGTCGAGCAGCTCGCTGCCGAAGACGGCCGTGTCGCGCTGGGCGTAGTAGTTCTGCAGGGTGCCGTAGAGCACGCCCAGGCGGAAGCGCTCGGGCTCCAGCTCGAGGCCCGCGCCCAGAAACTCGCGTCCGCTGAGCACCAGCGGGGAGAAGCTCATGTAGCGCCAGCCCAGGTGCAGCGTGGCCCACTTGTAGGAGGGGCTCAGGCCGTAGCGGTTGAAGGGCTGCGAATAGCTGAACTGCTGGTTGGCGTACGAGAGGCTGAACGGCAGGCTCAGCCCGTAGATGGTCAGCACGGGCGATCCCGTGATGCTGTAGTGCCACGGGCTTTGGCGCAGGGTGCCGGGCACGAAGCTCTGGTAGGTGCCGCCACTCAGGTAGAGCGAGCCGCTGAAGGTGACGGGTTTTTCTTCCGACAGCTTGTCGAGCTGCTGGGCCTCCAGACAGAGGGGCGCAAGGCAGCAACACAGGATGGCTAGCAGGTTTTTCATGCCCGGCGGTTTTGAGGTGCAATGCGATGCGACAAAGCACGAATGGGCCGCCGAGGGCCGTTTGCTCATTTAGGACATTGGTTTGCTCGTTTGCGACAGATGCCTGCCGGAAGGGATCTGCCGACGCTTTGGGGGGTGGGGTGCCGATGGTGTGCCGCGCTGTGCTATCTTTGCGCCCCGTAACGACATTTGCGCAAGCGGGGGCACGACGATCCCCTGCCGGCTTTCGCCAAAAAATCTCTCCTGATGACCAAATACATCTTCGTTACGGGTGGCGTGACCTCCTCACTGGGCAAGGGCATCATCTCCGCTTCGCTGGCCAAGCTGCTGAAGGCGCGCGACTTCCGCGTGACCATCCAGAAGTTCGACCCCTACATCAACGTCGACCCCGGCACGCTCAACCCCTACGAGCACGGCGAGTGCTACGTCACCGACGACGGCGCCGAGACCGACCTCGACCTGGGGCACTACGAGCGCTTCCTCAACCAGCCCACCTCACAGGCCAACAACGTCACCACCGGCCGCATCTACCAGACGGTCATCACGCGCGAGCGCGAGGGCGCCTACCTGGGCAAGACCGTGCAGGTGGTGCCCCACATCACCGACGAGATCAAGCGGCGCATCCAGCTGCTGGGCAAGTCGGGCAACTACGACATCGTCATCACCGAGCTGGGCGGCACCGTGGGCGACATCGAGAGCCTGCCCTACCTCGAGGCGCTGCGCCAGCTGCGCTGGGAGCTGGGCGCCGACAACTGCCTGGTGATCCACCTGACGCTCGTGCCCTACCTGCGGGCCGCCAAGGAGCTGAAAACCAAGCCCACCCAGCACTCGGTCAAGGAGCTGCTGCGCTCGGGCATCCAGCCCGACGTGCTGGTGTGCCGCACCGAGCACCCCTTGTCCATGGACATCCGCCGCAAGCTGGCCCTTTTCTGCAACGTGGACGTCGGCTCCGTCATCGAAGCCATCGATGCCGAGACCATCTACGACGTGCCGCTGCTGATGCACAAGGAAAAACTCGACACGGTGGTGCTCACCAAGCTGCGGCTGCCCGACCGCCGCGAGCCCGACCTGCGCAAGTGGAAGACCTTCCTCGGCAAGCTGAAGAACCCCCTGTCGGAAGTGCGCATCGGCCTGGTGGGCAAATACATCGAGCTGCAGGATGCCTACAAGTCCATCTTCGAGGCCTTCATCCATGCGGGTGCCGTCAACGAGTGCCGCGTCGAGGTGGTGCCCATCCACAGCGAGAGCCTCGAGGGCGAGCCCGCCGAGGTGGCGCGCAAGCTGGCCGGGCTCGACGGCGTGCTGGTGGCGCCGGGCTTCGGCGAGCGCGGCATCGAGGGCAAGATCAAGGCCATCCGCTACGTGCGCGAACAGGGCATCCCCTTCTTCGGCATCTGCCTGGGCATGCAGTGCGCCGTCGTGGAGTACGCACGCCACGTGCTCGGCTGGACCGACGCTTCGAGCACCGAGGTGAATCCCGACACGCCGCATCCCGTCATCGACCTGATGCCCGAGCAGAAGAAGATCACGCGCAAGGGGGGCACCATGCGACTGGGCGCCTACGAGTGCCGGCTCGAAAAGGGTTCACTCGCCTGGAAGGCCTACCGCAAGGAAATCATCAGCGAGCGGCACCGCCACCGCTACGAGTTCAACAACGAATACCTCGAAGACTTCCACAAGGCCGGCCTGGTCACCTCGGGCATCAACCCCGATTCCAACCTCGTCGAGATCATCGAGCTGCCCGAGAAGGTGCATCCCTGGTTCGTGGGTGTGCAGTTCCATCCCGAGCTGAAAAGCACGGTGGAGGCACCCCATCCGCTCTTCGTCCACTTCGTCAGGGCAGCCATGAAGCAGCGCGAGCGGGAAGCGAAGGAGAGACGGAGTGAGGGAGAGAAGGAGTGACGGAGAGAAGCGTGGCG
>CAYNYN010000033.1:13968-17828 GCA_964401445.1 uncultured Saprospiraceae bacterium
CTAAAACGGCACGTATTCCACCACTTCGAGTCCGAAGCCGATCATGCCGACGCGGCGACGCGGGTTGTTGGTCAGCAGGCGGATCTTGCGCACGCCCAGGTCGTGCAGGATCTGGGCGCCCACGCCGTAGTCGCGCTGCTCCATTTCCTTTTTGGGCAGGGGCTGTACCTCCTTGCCTTCCTGTCGTGCCTTCCAGGCCTGTAGCTGGGAAAGGATGAAGTTGTCCTTTTCCGAATGGCGCATGTAGAGCACCACGCCTTTGCCTTCGCGACTGATGATGTCGAAGGCGCGTTCGATGTTCTGGCCGTGCCCTTCGAACAGGAAGCCGAGGATGGCACCCGTCTCGTAGCCCGAGTAGGCGCGCACCAGCACCGGCTCATCGGGATCCCATTCGCCGAACTTGAAGGCCAGGTGGGTGTCGCCGGTGGTGATCTGGGTGAAGGCAAGCACTTCCACCTGGCCCCACTTGCTCTCCACCGACACGTCGATCTCGCGGCGCACGAGGCGCTCGGTGCGCATGCGGTAGGCCACCAGGTCCTTGATGGTGATGATCTTCAGGTCGTGCTTGCGCGCGATCTCGACCAGCTGGGGCAGACGGGCCATGGTGCCGTCTTCGTTCAGGATTTCCACCAGCACGCCGGCGGGGTAGAAGCCGGCCAGACGGGCAAGGTCGATGGCTGCCTCGGTGTGGCCGGTGCGGCGCAGCACGCCTCCCTTTTTTGCCTTGAGCGGAAAGATGTGGCCCGGCCGCGCGAAGTCTTCGGGGCGCGTAGCGGGATCGACGAGGGCGCGGATGGTCTTGGCGCGGTCGTGGGCCGAGATGCCGGTGGTGCAGCCGTGGCCGATCAGGTCGATCGACACGGTGAAGGCCGTCTCGTGCAGCGAGGTGTTTTGGGGCACCATCATCCACAGGTCGAGCTCCCTGGCGCGCTCCTCCTCGATGGGCGCACAGATGAGGCCGCGGCCGTGCGTGGCCATGAAGTTGATGATCTCGGGCGTGACGCATTCGGCTGCGCAGATGAAGTCGCCCTCGTTCTCGCGGTCTTCGTCGTCCACCACGATGACCACCTTGCCCTTGCGGATGTCTTCGATGGCTTCTTCGATGGTGTTGAGCTGAAACTCGCTATGGCGGGCCTCACTGGTTTCCGTCGGTTGTGTGAAGTGCGTGTCTTCGAGCATTGCTTTTGCTTGCATTTTGGACAAGAAAACGCCTGCCTGCCGGCCTGGTTTTCACAAACGATGCAAAGGTACCCATTCAGAGGCGATTGCGGGTGGGGGGATGCAGGGCCGTTATGGCCCCGGTAACGGGGGCAGTCAGGTTTTAATCGTGACGTCGTGACGCCCCGATACTCGGGGCAGGCTGTAACGACGTACTTCCATCGTCCATCGTCTATCGTCCATCGTCCATCGCTTGCAGGTGCCCGCTGACGTTTACGAGCCTTTCGAAGGCCCGCAGTCGTCGAAAAAAAAACGGCGACGGCCCGAGGAAGGCCGTCGCCGCAGCAGGGTGGTGTTTGCCGAAAGGCAAAAGCCACTCATGACTCATGGGTGCACGTGAAACTCGACCGTTTCGGATACCTCGGCCACGCCATCTTCATGTCCCCAGACGCGTGCCTCGAGTACCCAGTCGGTATGGGGATCCACATCGAGCACGAAGTCGTCGGTGAACTTGTAGTAGCCGCTCGTTTCGTGGATGTGGGCCTGCTGGGGCTGGTTGTAGATTTCGGTGCCGTCGGCCTTGTTGTAGATGCGCACGTTGATGTGGTGGATCGTCTTGCCGTCGTGCTCTTCGAACTCGATCTCGATGTGCAAGGTGTCGCCCACGTGCTTGTCGGAAGCATCGGGCGAGATGATGTGCGCGTGGTATTGGGGCAGATCCTCCATGGGATCGGTGCCGCTGTCCTTTTTGCAGGCAGCAAAGGGCAGCGCGAGTACGGCGAGGAGTGCGATTTTATTCCAGAAGGTTTTCATTGCAGGATTTTTTTAAGGTCAAAAAATGTAGGAGATGCTGGCCGTCAGTCTGTTGCCGGGCGTGCTGTCGCCGTTGGCGTAGGTGCCCTGCAGCAGGTGGTTCCAGCTTGCGGTGAAGGCCAGGCTGCCGCTGCGCACCATGAGCCCGCCCTGCAGCCACCAGCCGGTGCCGCCCGTGCCGTGGACGGCATAGCCCGTGCCGTAGCGGTCGGCTGCGATGTGCTCGTAGATGCCGCCCAGCCAGGGGTTGATGGTCAGCGTGCGGGGCTTGAAGGTGTGGTACAGCAGGGCGCTGGCCTGGAAGCTGTCGCCGAAGCGATAGCCATCGGGCGTGGCGGCGGCATGCGTCCAGGCCACGTGCTGGAACAGTCCCCAGGCGCCATAGCGCAGCGCCAGGCGGTGCTGCATGCGGCCGGCCCAGCTGCCACGCCCCGGGTTGAAGGCACGCGGCAGCCCCTGCGTTTCCTCGAGGTTGGCCTCGTAGCGGCCTGTGGGCAGGCGCAGGCTGGCCACCCCTTCGGCCATGATCTGGAGGTTGCAGGCCAGCCTGAGGTTCAGGTACCGGTATCCGCTCTGCAGCCAGAGGTCGCCCGGGCCGCCGTGGCGGCTGACGAGCGTGCCTTGCGTGCGCGTGCCCGTGCTGAAGCGCTGGTCGAAGCCCACGCTCCAGCGGTCGGTGAGGAAGAAGCGGCCTTGCAGGCTCAGCCGATCGAAGGCGTCTTCGATGTCGGCACCAAAGGGCCGCTCAGACAGGCTGTGCTCGCGCACCCAGCTCAGCGACAGATAGTGGTGGCGCAATGCAGCCAACAGTCCCGTTTCGTTGAGGTCTGATGCAGCACTGCATACGTCACAGGCCATGGCAGCCGTGGTCGCCACGAGCCACCAGGCGACGATCAGGATGGTCTTTTTCATTTTGCATGCCTGTTTTGCTTTTGCTTGCGCAAAAGCGATGAGAAAAAGGGTGTCAGGAAGTGGAAGCCATGGGCATGCAGGAAGCGCGGCTCAGCCACAGGGCGGGTGAAAGACTTCTGCTATGAAGTCGGAAGAGGGGAACGCGGCCCGAAGGACGGGGATACGATGCTTTTCGATGCCTTTGGGTAGCGGCAGTACGGGCACGCATTCGAGCGACAGGAATTCGGGTTGCTTGTTCAGTTTGGGCAAGGCGGGCGCCGGCGTGTCGGGCTGGTCCTTGCCGAGGCGTTGGGCCAGGTAGCAGTGGGCGTGGCAGGCCTTTTCCGGCTTGTTGGCATTTACGCAAAACTGCTCGAGTTGCTGGCGGTTCCACTCGAACACCAGCACCTTGAGCGCCGTGGAAGCGCCGGTCATCGCCACGAGGGCCGCGCACAATATGCAGGTTGCCAAACGCATGATGTGCGCAAATTTACCCCGACAGGAAGAGCGGTACCGGTGACTTTTCTTAGCACCAGAGGTGAAAATGATCAGAACGTCTGATGGCTGACATAGGGGCGGAAGGTGCAGGATGTATGCAGTTTGAGTATCCTGTAAAAATGGTTGAGGGTTGAGCGTAAAAATCCCGACAAGTCGGGACAGGCTGTGACGCGTGACGACGTGACGCCGTGACGACGTGCTTCCATCTTCAATCGTCCATCGTCCATTGTCCATCGTCCATCGCTTCCAGGTGCCCGCTGACGTTTACGAACCTTTCGGAGGCCCGCAGTCGTCGAAAAAAACGGCGACGGCCGTGGAAGACCGTCGCCGCCGGGTGGTGTTTGCCGAAAGGCAAAAGCTGAAAAGGCGCTTGTGGGCTCAGAAGTTGCCGCCGCCCTGGTTGTCGCCCTGCTTCAGGTCGTCGTTCTTGACGCGGCTGCGTAGCTTGCTCTGCGGGTTGAATTCCATTTTGCCGAAGCGGTAGCTGAAGTTGATGCCAT
>CAYNYN010000034.1:0-11506 GCA_964401445.1 uncultured Saprospiraceae bacterium
CTGCAAAATGATGACGCGTGACGACCTGAATTCTAATCGACCATCGTCCATCGTCTATCGTCCATCGACCATTGTCCCTCAGTTCGCTGCCTCCAGCCCGAGGCGGTGCCATGCCCTGATGAGCCAGGCCGCGCTCAGGGCGGCTACGGCAAAGGCGGCCACGGCCTGCCACAGGTGGCCGTAGATGACAAATCCCGTTCCGAACAGGGCGGCATACACCATGATGGTCCCCGTGAGCATGCAGGCGATCTGGAGGGGCAGTCGGCCGGGATTGATGTCGGCCGGGCTCAGGTCGCCGCGCTCGAGGGCCTCTTTGAGCAGGGGCGTCCAGCCGGCGCTGGCCGGCCGCACCTTGCGGTAGAAGGCGAGCAGGGTCTCGTAGCGGGTGGGGCGCGTCAGCCAGGTGACGAGCAGCCAGCCCGCGGTGGTGATGCCTACCCCCGTCAGGAGCTTGACCCATGGTGCGAGCGGCGGCAGCCCGAGCCGTTCGTGTATCAGCTCCAGATAGACCGCTACGAGAAACGACACGATCATGCCGGCCAGCTCGCTGTAGGCATTGACGCGCCACCAGAACCACCGCAGGATGAAGATCAGGCCCGTGCCCGCGCCGATCTGCAGCAGGATGTTGAATGCCTTGAAGGCACTCTCGAGCCACAGCGCAAACACGGCCGCGAACAACATGAGCAGCACCGTGCTGATGCGTCCGGCCAGCACCAGCTCGCGCTCGCTGGCATCGGGGCGCACGAAGCGCTGGTACCAGTCGTGTACGATGTAGGAGCTGCCCCAGTTGAGGTGGGTCGAGATGGTGGACATGAAGGCGGCGATGAGCGAGGCCAGCGCAATGCCCATCAGGCCTTTCGGCAAAAAAGTGAGCATGGCCGGGTAGGCCAGGTCGTCGGCAATGATGCCTTCCTGCACGTGCGGGAAGGCCTGCCGCAGTGCTTCATGATCGGGAAAGACGATGAGCGAGGCCAGCGCCACGAGGATCCACGGCCAGGGCCGCACGGCATAATGCATGATGTTGAACAGCAGCGTGGCGCCCGTCGCATGGCGCTCGTCTTTGGCGGCCAGCATGCGCTGGGCAATGTAGCCGCCGCCGCCGGGCTCGGCCCCCGGGTACCACACCGACCACCATTGCACGGCGAGCGGAATGAGAAAGATGGGAATGAACACGTCCAGGTCGCTCGGGTCGGGGATCAGGTTGAGTTTCTGTCTGACGGCCTCGTGCTGTAACAAGCCCTGCAAGCCGTCGACCTGGGGCAGCTGCAGCACCACCACCGCCGCACCGATGGCGCCCACCATGGCGATGATGAACTGAAAAAAGTCGGTGATGATGACGCCGCGCAAGCCGCCCAGCGCAGAATAGACCACGGTGATGAGCGAGGCGGCCAGCATCAGCGGGATGGGATCGATGCCCAGCAGCACCCCGCCGATCTTGATGGCGGCCAGACAGACCGTGGCCATGATCATGACGTTGAAGAAAAAGCCCAGATACAGGGCGCGAAAGCCGCGGAGGAAGGCCGCCGTCTTGCCGCTATAGCGCAACTCGTAGAATTCCAGATCGGTAAACACCCCCGACCGGCGCCACAGCCGTGCATAGATGAACACCGTAAGCATGCCCGTGAGCAGGAAGGCCCACCAGGCCCAGTTGCCGGCCACGCCATTCTTGCGCACGATGTCGGTCACCAGATTGGGCGTGTCGGCCGAAAAGGTCGTAGCAACCATGGATATGCCCAACAGCCACCAGGGCATGCTGCGCCCCGACAGGAAGTATTCGGAAGAGCTGCTGCCGGCCCGCTTCGAGACCAGCAATCCGATCAGGAGGGAAAGGAGGAAGAAGGCAATGATGATGCTCCAGTCGAGTGTGGAAATACTCATGACAGGCCGGTTTTTCGTTTACGGCCCAAAAGATAAGCGAATCAGGTTTGAGTCTGCTGAAAAAAATGGTTGCGTGAGGGTAACGACCCCGGTACGAGGGGCAGGCTGTGACGACCTAACGACGTGAAATTTCTATTGTCCATCGTCCATTGTCCATCGCCTCTCGTCCATGCTCGTTCAAAAGCGTTGCCGTTGCGTTCCACCACGTCGTTGCGCGCAGTCACTTGGATCAGGGAAAAAAAGAAAAAGCCCACTGCAGGTGACAGCGGGCTTCGATTGTTTGCAGATGGTTTATGCAGGTAACACGAATTATCAAGCGCAGGCACACAATCGCTCATGTCCGGTTTGGCAAGGTGCCCACAAGCACAAGCGCATTTGGGTGAGTGTCCATTTCCAGACACAAGTGTCTGTAATTGCACATTTTCTTCCGCGTGGAATTATACCAGCAGCTGGCTTGTTTATACAAAAAAGCGGCAAGGGAGAAAATCACCTTGCCGCTTTTTCCAGCTGAAATGATGCGGTGCATCAATACTCGTCCTCGTTGAAAAGGAAGTCGTCCTTACGCGGATAGTCGGGCCAGATGTCCTCGATACCTTCGTACACTTCACCTTCATCCTCCATTTGCTGGAGGTTCTCGATCACTTCGAGGGGTGCTCCCGAACGAATGGCATAGTCGATGAGTTCATCGCGCGTAGCCGGCCAGGGAGCATCTTCCAGGTGATGAGCCAATTCGAGCGTCCAGTACATGATACTTGGTTTTTGTTTTTTCCGAATCAATTCACAATCAAGCGAAAAATGTCGGTATAAAATACTGTTTGTTTGCTGTTTTTTGAAATGATATTTTTACCTGATTCGCTGTTGCGCAAAAGTAAACATTCGCGTCATCCGATGCAACACTTTTTTTCGCGCAGCGGTTGCGGCGTCAAAAATCGAACCATTATCGGTTGGTTGAGGCGGGTACGCCTACAGGGGGCGAAATGTTCACTGGCCGGTTGCCCAACGGGCAATGACGGTCGCGGTGCGGGCGCGTCGGGTGCCGCCGGGAAAAGTGAGGAAGGGCACCCCGGTCACGATGTGGGTGGGATCACAAATGGTCCATGTTCGCCCATGCGCGCGTAGGGTCGTGGCGCCGGGTGCGGCAGGCCAGTCGAGGGCGACGGACACGTGGTCGGGCCAGGAGAGGGCGATGGCTGGCCGTTTCAGCAGCAGGGCGTTGAGCTGAAAGAAAAACGCAGCCTTGTCTTCGCAATCGGTGGCGGGCCAGGCGAGCACCTGATCGGCGGCCATGGGGCGGCTGCCGCCAAACTGCTGGTCGTCGGTGCGATAGGGCAGCCCCTGCCGGCACAGTTCGAGCAGAAAGTGCAGCCGTTCGTCGGCACCCAGCCCCTCGAGCATGGGCCCCAACTCGTCCTGGAGCGAGGTGGCGAGCGTGGGCGAGAGGGGGATGTCGAACCACATGTGTTCGGGCAGCACGGGCAGGTCGTCGAGGATGGCAACCCAGCGCGCATCGTATTGGAGCGTACAGGCAAAGGGGTGTCCCTGCCATTCGAAGCGGAGGGTCCTGCTGCGTGGACGCGGGGGCAGCGCCGGCCGATGCCTCATCGCGAAGCTGAAGGTACGCCCTTCGCCGGGCTGGAATTCGGGAAGGAAAATGGCCTCGTCTTCGGCTGCAGGCTCGCCCCACAGCCAGCTCAGGCTGACCCATTTGCTTCCGGCCCGGGTCAGGACGGGCACCTCGAAGGGCTCCTCTTTGCTGCGCACGAAGAGCTGCACGCCGTCCTCGTTCCAGGTGAGCAGCACGTCGTAGCCCGATCGGGCCATCACGTGCCAGAGCATCGTTTGCCGAAAGGCAGGGGAGGCGTCGGGCCAGGTCGCCTCGATGGCTGCACCTGCCAGCCTGAACCACAGCCAGTCGTTCAGCTGCCATTCGGTGCGCAGGTGTTCCAGTCGTCCATACCACCTGTGCAGGCCGTCATGGGTCAGCCATGCGCGGTGCAGGCGTTCCAGGCGCGTCGGGCAGGTGGCACAGGTGCGCTCGTTGAACCTGGCAGGCGGCGGCACCTCGGCTGATAGCTGAGGAGCTGGCAGCGAGGCCGTGAGGCCGTACCAGTCGAGGGTGGGGGCTTGTGCCTGGAGCCACGATGGACCCGGCACAAGCCAGACGAGCAGCAGGAGATATACCCCAAACAAAGTGGTTTGGGATAAACCGGTATCAAGGGTCGAGTGGGTATTTCCGGGCACTTGCAGAGAGGATTTGAAGAACCGAAGAACCGAGGATTCGACTCCTCTTTTGATTATTGAGTCTACTGAAAAAAGTCGATGGACGATGGACTATCTATGATGTACGTCGTCACTTCGTCACGTTGTCACGAATAAAGTCAACCTGCCCTGGAAGGTATCCAACATGAATCGCCGGGGCTATAGAAAATTCCCAAATTTCGTAACGAGTATTTTTCATTGTGCGATCGCGGATGTGGCTCAGTTTTCTGGTGGTTGCACCTGCTCGAACGCCTGCAGGGGGCCGTTGTTGTTGGCCACGAGCAGCAGGCGCGCGCGCGGGGTGGCCAGCCACAGCAGGTCGCGTGCCTGCATGCTGGCGCGCAGGCCGCTCTCGTCGGGCATCAGGGGGCGGAAGCCCGCCTTGCTGCCCAGCAGCACCAGTCCGTCGGAGGCGTCGAGCGGCCCCGTTTCCACATCGCTGCCGATGAAGTTGCCGGCCGTCACCAGGTCGGGCCAGCCGTCGCCGTTCAGGTCGTCGACGAGGATGTCGTACACCGGCGCCACCTGTGCGGGGGCGGGCAGAGGCTGCTGGCGGAAGCGCCCCCCTTCATTCACGAAGACGGAGGTGGCGAAGGTATGCGCCTCGAGCAGGGTGGCCTGCTGCCATTCCCTTTCGGGAAACAGGTCGTACATGTCGGCTTCGGCATAGGCCGCGTAGCGCGGAAACTTCTTTTTTATGGCGGGCATCTGCTTGATGAGGTTGTCGCGAAGGGCCACGGGGCGCCAGGCATCGTCGAGGTACCACACGAGGATGGGGTCGATCTGGCCGTTGTGGTCGAAGTCGCGCACGTAGAGGCGCAGCGGGTGGGTGTGCGAGGCCGGGTATCGGGTGTTGAGGCCGAGGTTGCCGGCAGCGATGTCGAGGTCGCCATCGCCGTCGAGGTCGGCCAGCGCGAGGCTGTTCCACCAGCCGGCCGTCTGGCTCAGGCCAAACGACTCGGTGGCCAGGCGCCACGTGCCGCCTTCCTTGCGGAACACGTGTACGGGCATCCACTCGCCCGTGACGACCAGCTCGTCGGTGCCGTCGCCGTCGAGGTCGCCGAAGGCCATGGCCGTCACCATGCCGAGGCGATGCAGCTCGGGCGCCACCTCAGCGGTGACCAGGGCGAAGCGCCCGCCATCGTTGCGCAGCACGTAGCTCTCGGGCGCCTCGGGCCAGACGCCCGGCAGCACGCGCCCGCCCACGAAGAGATCCATGTCGCCATCGCCGTCGTAGTCGTAGGGCACCACGCAGCTGCCACTGCTGCCCATGCGCGGCAGGGCATTGCCTGCTTTCGCAAAACGGCCGGCGCCGTCGTTGAGGTAGAGGCGGTCCTGGTACAGCGGGCTGTTGGCGGCGAAGGCGTTGCCGCCGCTGACGACGTACAGGTCCATGTCGCCGTCGCCGTCGGCATCGAAGAAGGCGGCGCCTACGTCTTCGTGCACCTTGTCGTTGTCCAGGGCGGGCTGCTGCGTTTGCCGGAAGGCGCCAGCAGGCGTCTGCCGGAAGATGGCGGCGGGCTGGCCGGCGGCGCCACCCACGAAGAGGTCTTCCAGGCCGTCGCCGTCGATGTCGGCTTTCGCCAAACGCGGCCCTTCCAGCGATTCCTTGCGCGTCATGAGGCGCTGCCGGTCGAAGTCTTCGAACTCGTTTTCCACGTGGGTGAACGTCAGGCCGTCAGGGCGGGCGGGCCGGAACAGCGGGGTGGGGCGTTTTTTGCGAAAGCGCATGAAGGCATCGGCTGCCAGCGGCTGGCCGTCGCCCCGGGCAAGGACGAGCAGCGTGTCGGCGGGCAGATCGCTCCACACCTCGACGGTGCCATCGGGCCAGCGCAGCTCCAGCCGATCGACATGGGTGGCCTGGCCCAGGCCGAAGTGCAGCAGCGTCTGGACCGACGAGAAAAAGCCGCGTACGGGCGTGAGTTCCTGATACTGCATCTGGTCGCCCACGTAGAGGGCGGCTGCCGCGCCGATGGCCTGCGTGTTGGGCGGGGCGCCCTGCAGTCGGAGCTGCAGGAAATGGTGGGGCAGCTTTTCGGCGGTGTGGTTTTGCAGGAGGAAGGCCTCCATTTCGATGTTGTTGACCACCAGATCGAGGTCGCCGTCGTTGTCGAGGTCGGCCCAGGCGGCGCCGTTGGACCAGGAGGGGCGGTAGAGCCCCCACTTTTGCGTGACGTTTTCGAAGGTCAGGTCGCCGCGGTTGCGAAACATGTAGTTGGACACGGCCTCGGCAGGGATGAGGGCGAGGAAGTCGTCGAAGGTGCGGAAGCGCCGGGGCGAGATGCCGCCCGTGCGGTTGAGCGAGTCGACGGTGTAGTTGAGGTAGTCGAGGTTGGTCACGTCGCGGCGGTAGCCGTTGGTGATGTAGAGGTCTTTCCAGGAGTCGTTGTCGTAGTCGCCGAAGAGGACGGCCCAGCTCCAGTCGGTGTTGGAGATGCCCGAGAGGGTGCCCGTCTCGCAAAAGAGGCCGCCAGTGTTGATTTGCAGGGTGTTGCGCATGAGCTGATGGCCGTAGCCGAACTTGACGAGTGAGGTGTAGCGGTCGAGCAGCATGGTGGTCATGAGCAGCTTCTGCCGGCGGTTGTCTTCGGCGATCATGTCGAGGGCGGCCAGGTCGGGCATGCCGTCGTTGTTGCAGTCGGCGATGTCGACGCCCATGGTGTGGTTGCTGGTGTGGCGGAAATAGTCGTCGAGGCGGTTGGTGAAGGTGCCATCGCCATTGTTGATGTAGAGCAGGTCGGGCTCGATGTAGTCGTTGCCGACGAAGATGTCGGGCCTGCCGTCGCGGTTGAAGTCGCTGACCGTGACGCTGAGGCCCCAGGCGCGGTTCCAGATGCCGGCCTGGCGGCTGACGTCGGTGAAGGTGCCGTTGCCGTCGTTGCGATAGAGGCGGTCGGTGTCCCAGGGTGTCTGGGGTTCGGTGAGGCGCTCGTAGCCCGTGGGCGTCTGCCGTACGGTCACCTTGTTGACTTCGGCGAAGTTGACGGGGTGGTTGAGCACGTAGCAGTCCAGGTCGCCGTCGCCGTCGTAGTCGAAGAAGTTGGCGTGGTTGGATGCCGAGCGGTCGGCCAGGCCCCATTGGCGGGCTTCTTCGCGGAAGGTGCCGTCGCCGTTGTTGACGAACAGCAGGTTGTCGCGTTCGGCGGTGGGCTCGAGCCCCGTGCGGCACACGTACAGGTCGGGCCAGCCATCGGCATCGATGTCCACCACGGTGACGCCGGTCTTGAAGCCCTCGGCTGCCGCCACGCCGGCCCGCTCCGTGACGTCCTCGAACTGCCAGTGCCCCTTGTTGCGGTAGAGCTTGCAGGCTTGCTGGCTGCTGACGAAGAAGATGTCCTGCAGGCCGTCGCGGTCGTAGTCGAGGATGGCCACGCCGCCGCCGTTGTACATGTAGGAGTTGGTGATGATGTTGAGCTGCCAGTTTTCGAAGATGCGGTTGGCGAAGGTGACCCCACTTTTGCCGGAAGGCACGAATTCGAAAAGGGATTCTGCTGGCGCCGTGGAGGCGTCATGTTGCGGGGACTCGGCCGTGGGGCTGCAACCCCAGAGGAAGGCCGTGCAGAGCAAGATGCCAGCAAGTGTGCGGATCATGAGTGATGGTTTTTTTCGAGAAAATTCGGGAGTGCCTGCCGAATGAAATATTCCCATCCTGCCTGGCAGCTCTCGCGCCTGAATTCGGGTATGCTGTCGTCGAAGTCTTCCCTTACTTCGCAGGTGAGCCGCACCCGGGTGTGGTGGCCCACCGGTTCCAGCGAGAAGGTCACCAGCCCTTCACCCGGATACTCGGCGTAGGTCCACGTGTAGGCAATGCGCGCCATGGGCACCACCTCGACGATGCGCCATTGGTGCGTGAATGTGCGCCCTTCGTTTACTACGGGGAATGCTGTCTGGAAACCCTCTTCGGGTCGAAAATCCGGGATGTTCGGAAAATACCACTGGCGCATCCAGTCGATGTCCGTGAGTGCTCGCCAGGTAACGTCGGGCGGCGTCGGTACGATTTGCTCGACGACAACGGGAGGTTCGGTCTTTTTCATGGGATGTGCGATGATGATGTTTGGGAATTGATCGTTTTTTCTGTCGGGATCGGTGTTTTCAGTGAAAAATTTCGCGCAATGCCATAGGGTCGATACAAGGGCAATAATAATGCCTTCGCTGCGATATGTTTTGCGAAAGCAGGAAGGGAGGCATCCGGAAAGTACCATCGTAGCTTTGCACTCCACAAAAATCGTGATGCCATGCGTCTGATGCTGATCGCCTGTCTGTTGTGGCCTGTGTGCGTGCAGGCACAAGACAACCCGTACACCGACCCGCCCGCCACGGAGGAAGAATACCGCCAGCAGTATGCCTGGCGCGTGCAGCAGGAGTACCTGTTCGGGGTGTACATCCCGCGCGACCTGTACGACGCTTTTCGGGTGCTCGACGAAAAGATCAGCGAGCGCAGCAAGGAAAAACTGCTGTCGGTGGATGAAGAGACGGCCTGGCGCAAGCTGTTTTTCAGCTTCGGCCGCTGGATGATGGTCAATTGGGCGTTTTACGAAGGCTCGCGCTTCGAGCACTATTTGCGCGAGCTGGGACTGGGCCACCCCGACGACATGGTGCGATTCATGATCGTGACCTATCACCGTCACCTGTCGGGCAAGCCCTTGCAGGTGAAAGAACTGGTCGCGGAGCTGGCCGAAGAACGCCGCAAGGCGCACCTGGAGCGGCTGCTGCAGGGCGAGGTGCTGCACGAAGAGGTGATCCGCAAGCGCGACACCTTGCGCGTGGACACGGTGGGGAGCAAGGGGCAGGAATGAATGCACGAAAACACAGGCCTGAAGGAGGTTCCCTCAGGCCTGTGTCGCGCGCAGCGGGCTTTTGCCGGCCACGATTATTGGGTGAGCAGCGGCGTCTCGGCCGAGCCACCGCCAGCCATCAGGGCGGCTACGATGCAGAGCACGAACAGCGCAATGGCCAGGTACCAGGTAGCTTTCTCGATGAAGTCGGTCGACTTGGCTGCACCGAAAAGCTGGTTGGCCTGGGCACCGCCGAAGGTGGAGTCCACGCCACCCCCTTTGGGGTTCTGGATGAGAATGGCGCCGATGAGCAACACGGCGATCAGGGCGATAAGAACGGTAATGGCAACCATTTGCGTTATAGCTTTTTCTTCAGCGCTTCAATTTTGGCTGCAAAGAAATCGCTTTTTTCCGGATATTTCAAACGCAGCCGTTCGTACATGATGATAGCCCGCTCGTAGTGGCCTTGCTGCTCGAGCACGCGTGCCAGCGGTTCGGACACCAGGTCTGGCGGGGTCTGCAAGCTCTGGCGCGCAATGCGTTCCGGTTCGGGCAGGCTTTTTTTCTTTTTCTTCTTCTTGCCTTCTTCGTCCTCTTCGGGGCGGTCGTGCCGCCGCAGCAGGGGCTTCTCCACCTCCGAGTCGGGGGCGATGAACAGATGGCGGCGGGGCGCGTCGTGTAGCAGCTTCTGCCAGCTTTCGAGCTGCTGCCGCTTCAGGGGTGCCGGCCGCGGCTCGTCTTCGGCCACGCGCACTTCGAAGGGCACGTCGTGGTGGCTCGGCTGCGTCGTTTTCCCCTGCAGCCACTTGATGAGATGACGCGCCGTGATGACGCCGGCGGCTGCCAGCTCTCCGTGACCTGCAAAGTCGGTGGGCGGGACTCCCTGCTGTGGCTCATCGCCCGGCAGGGGCGACGCACCGACCGCTGGACCTTCGTCCGTCGCCGTTGGGGGTGCCGTGGCGGCAGCTTCCTCGGGCGGCAGTGCTTCGCTGGCAGGTTCGTCCGCCTCTTCGTCGTTTTCCAGCTCCGCTCTCATCTCTTCGGGCAGCTCGGCCAGCAGGTCGTCGAGGCTGAGCACCTTGCCACGCAGGCCTTGCGGCGCATCCGACGGGGCGGGTGCAGCTTCCTGTTCCGACGCTTCGTGCTCTTCGCGCTCATCGGCTGCGCGCGCTTCGGTCTCGGGATCGCCGGGTGGCGGCAGATCGGCAGGGAACTGGAACACTTCCTCGAGCGAGGCAAAGCGTTCGCCATCGTCCAGCGCTGCCTCGTCGTTTTCGTCGGTAGGGGGGAGCGGCGCTGAGTCGGCCTGTGGGCCAACGGCCATTTCGCGTTCCGCCTCCGGTGGCTGTGGGGCTGCTTCCAGTTGCTCCAGCTCGCTGAGGTCTTTCAGCTCGAGGTAATCTTCGGCGAGCTGGAAGTGCTCTTCGGTGGTGGCATGGGTCTGCAGGTGGCGCAGATAGCGGTACAGGAACGCGCGATCGAAGGTGCGGCTGGCGACGTGCTCGAGCAGCTCCTCGAAGTCGGGGCGCTGTTCGAGCCGGGCCTTTTCCAGCATCAGCAACCACACGTGGGCACTGTACGGATGCTCCTGCGACAGCGCCTTGAGCTGCTCCCAGGGGATCTCGAACAGCCGGTCGCGGTTTTTCAGCACGTCTACAAATGTCTGCGCATCCATCATGAGCCCTGTTTACAAGCGCACCTGTCGCTAAAATAGGCCGATTGGCGATGTTGCGGGAAATTTTTCGCCCTTTTGCCCGCCTGACTACGTGCCCGCCGCCTGCTTTCGCAAAAATTCGACCAGTCGGGCTACGGCCTTGCCGCGATGGCTGATGGCGTTTTTTTCGTCGGCCGTCATCTCGGCAAAGGTGCGCGTATGGCCTTCGGGCACGAAGATCGGGTCGTAGCCGAAGCCGCCCGCGCCCGAAGGTTCGGTGGCAATGCGACCGGGCGCAATGCCTTCGAAGAAGTATTCCCTGCCGCCCAGGATGAGCGCGATCACGGTCCGGAATCGCGCCTGGCGGTTCGTCTGCCCCTGCAGCTCGCGCAGCAGCTTCTCCATGTTGGCCGTGGAGTCCTTGTCGGCACCTGCATAGCGCGCCGAGTGGACGCCGGGCCGGCCACCCAGCGCCTCCACCTCGAGCCCCGTATCTTCCGAAAAGCAGTCCATGCCCGTGCGTTCGTACACGTAGCGCGCTTTCTGCAGGGCGTTGCCTTCCAGCGTGTCGGCCGTTTCGGGGATGTCTTCGGTGATGCCCACCTCGGCCATGGGCACGATCTCGTACAAGCCGGCGAGCAGCCGGTTCACTTCTGCTATCTTGTGCGCATTGCCGGTGGCAAAGACGAGTTTTTTCATTTTTCCCTTGTTTTTCGTGCCAAACGGAGCGGGCAGCCCTCGCTGCTGCCCACCCCAAGCGGTGGCGAATATACCGGGAGGGGAGGGGTTTGGGGGAATTTTGAGACAGAGAGAGTGAGAGAAAAGCGTTGCGTAACGTGGCGTCGTAGCGTCTTTGCGCGAGGCAAACCCTCAACGCTACACGCTCAACCCTCAACCCATTCAACAAAGCCATAACCCAAATCACCTGGCATCGATGTTT
>CAYNYN010000034.1:11606-17652 GCA_964401445.1 uncultured Saprospiraceae bacterium
CAACCCTCAACCCATTCAACAAAGCCATAACCCAAATCACCTGGCATCGATGTTTTTCCTGCTGTCCAAGTTGCTCAAGTTTCTGGTACTGCCCATGAACTGGATCGTGGGCCTGTTGCTTTTTTCGGCTTTCGCCAAAAACGAGGTCTGGCGGCGCCGCACCTTTCGCACGGGGCTGCTTCTGCTGCTGGTGCTCACCAATCACGCTCTGTTCAACCTGGTGGTGCGCTGGTGGGAGCCCGAGCCGCCCGCCGCCTTCGAAAAGCAACCGGTGTACGACGTGGCCATCGTGCTGGGTGGCTATTCCAATCCCTGGATCGTGCCTTCGGCCGACCGGTACAACTTTTCCTGGAACGCCAACCGCCTGACGCAGGCGCTCGAGCTGTACTTTCAGGGGCGCGTGCGCAAGCTGCTGCTCAGCGGCGGCTCGGGCAATCCCCTCAATCAGTCCTACAGCGAGGCGCGCGAGGTGGTGGGCTTGCTCACCCTTTTCGGCGTCTCACCCGACGACATCCTCGTCGAGGGCCGCTCGCGCAACACCTGGGAAAATGCCGTACAGAGCAAGGCCCTGCTCGACAGCCTGGGCATGGACACCAGCGCATTGCTGCTGGTCACCTCGGCCTGGCACATGCCGCGTGCTCAGGGCTGCTTTCGCAAACTGGGCCTCGAGGTGCAACCCTGGCCCGTCGACTACATGAGCGAGCGCTGGCGCTGGGAGCCGTCGATGTGGCTGTGGCCCAACCCGATGGACCTGCACCGATGGACCCTGCTGTGGAACGAATGGGCCGGCTATGTGGTCTACCGGCTGCAGGGGTATGTGGAGTGAGGGAGAGACAGAGTGAGGGAGTGAGGAGTGAGGAGTGAGGAGTGAGCACAACATCAGGTGAAATCGGTTGAATCGGTGTAAGCGGGTAAATCGGTTCCTCAGATCCTCGATTCCTCTTGGAAAAACCCTCAACGCTACACCCTCAACCCTCAACCCTTTTTCTGAAAAAACGGCCTATGCTGCTGCCGGATGGTGCACTTCGCGTGCCTTGAAGCGCTTTTTCCGCACCTTGAAATAGAGCAGGGAGCTCAGCGCCGTAGCCAGACCGAGAATGATGGCCAGGAGGGGCAGGGTGCCCACATGGCGCAGGGCGAAGATCAGCAGGATGAAGGCTGCGTTGATGGCCACCAGCGCGGCCGTGGCCTGCATGTGCGTCAGCCCCAGGTCGAGCATCAGGTGATGAATGTGGTTGCGGTCGGGCGACAGGGGTGAGCGGCCCCGTGCGATGCGCATGATGAACACTCGCAACGTGTCGAAGAGCGGAAAGATGAGGATGCCGATGGCCAGGGCCGGGGCGGCGTCGAAGCGCAGCCAGTCGGTGGGCGGCAGTTGCTTCTGCATCTCGATGAACTGTATGGCGAATACGGCACAGATCAGCCCCAGGAACAGCGAGCCGGTGTCGCCCATGAAGATGCGTGCGGGCGTAATGTTGTACCGCAGAAAGGCGATCAGACTCCCCATCAGGGCAAAGGCAAAAAGGGCCAGACCCATGTGGCCCGCAAGGAAGAACCAGCTGCCCAGTACCGAGCTGATCAGGATGCCGATGGAAGCCGACAGGCCGTTGATGCCGTCGATGAGGTTGAACGCATTGATGATGACGATGAAGACGAAGATGCTGAACGGAATGGCCACCCATTCGGGCAGCTGGCCAATGCCAAAGACGCCATACAGACTCGACAGCTGGAAGCCCGACTTGAACACCAGAATGGAGGCAGCAAGTATTTGCGCGATCAGTTTCTTGAGCGGCGCAATGGGCTCGATGTCGTCTTTTACACCCACCACGAACAGGATGAGGATGGCACACACGAGGTACTGCAGCGTGGGGTAGCTGCTGAAGGGCACCCACAACACGATGGAGAAGAGCGTGCCCGTGATGATGCCTACACCGCCCAGCGCAGGGATGGCCACCGTGTGCAGTTTGCGCTCATCGGGCAGGTCGAAGAGGTGTTTCTTTTGCGCAATGCGAATGATGTGCGGCAAAAGGAAATAGGTAAGGGTAAAGGACGTGACGAAAGAGAGTACGAGATCGGCCATGGCTGCGTGTGGGATGAAGGGGTTAACTTTTCATTTTACCGAAACAGGCTTTTGAAGTCGGTGCCTATTTCATCGATGAGGTCTTTGAGCTGTTGGTCTCTTGGCAAATCCTCCAGGATCGATTCCACCTCCCGGCTCTTCTTTTTCAGTTCGCGCAGGCCTGCCTTGCCAAAGCGTTTGTAGTAGTAGCGCAGCACGCCCACCCAGAAGCGTCTTTTTTCCTGCGGCGTCAGTTCGGGTTCGTACTTTTCATAGCAGACGTCCACCAGATTGGTGAAGCGGTCGTCGAATCGTTGCCAGCGGTCGTCGCCGATGGGGTAGTCCACACGGTCGATATCGCTCATCAGGTCGTCGAAGCTGGCCATGAAGCCTGTTTTCGTCCAGCCACAACCGTCGGGGCTGCAAGCCTGTCCTGCCACGATACATGTGGCCAATGCCAAACAGTAAAGAACGATACGATGCACGGTCCTTGTCTGGTTTATTTGTTGGTGAAAACGGGTTAACGTTTCGTTCAAGCCTCTGCTTCGAGCGGCCAGGTGGCCGGACGCAGCCACACGAATGCCAGCAAGCCCACGACGAAGGCGAGATACAGGCTGGTGTCGTTGTGGCGGTATGCCAGGATCACGGTGGCCAGGTTGGCGCCTTCCATGAGGGCCCACGCCACGAGTGCCGTCGTGGCCACTTTCTGCCCATCGGGCCGGGTGGCCGACTGCACGAGGCGGCCGCGAAGGTACGCCGCTGTAAGGACTGCGAACAAGAGGAGGGCGCAAGCGACCAGTTGCCAGGTCTGAAGACCGGTCATCACGGACGCCGGTGCTTGCTCGGTAGTGGATTGCGAGGAGAGAAAGTAGAGTATGGCGCCTATGGCAACTTGCCCCAACAGCAAGGACGCATACACGCCCCGCAAGGTGCCGGGGGGAAGGTTGTTGTTTGGGATCATAATCGGCATGGGTAACGTTCCCGCGGCCGGGAAAAAGCGAGCCCCGAACCGCAAATCGATTCGGGGCCCAAGTTAACACCCGCAGGGCGCAGGTGCAAATGGTCAAATTAGGTTTTTGGACATTCAATGGACTTTTTTGTCCGTGCAAAAAGCCCAACAATGCCCTTTCGGCATCAATGGATGCCCTTCATGGCCTTGTTCAGGATGGGCGACATGAGGAGCAACAGTCCTGCCGAGATCAGCATCACCATGGTGATGAAGGGATAGAGCGCGAAATCGTACTTGTGCAGGATGTTTTCGAGGATGCCGGCAAGGTAGTTGCCTGCGGCGAAGCTGGCCATCCACAGGCCCATCACCACCGACACGAGCTTGGGCGGCGCCAGCTTGGTGATCATCGACAGGCCGATGGGAGAGAGGCACAGCTCACCCAGCGTCAGGATGACGTACACCACTACCAGCCACATGGGCGACACGAGCGTGCCGTCGGCTGCCTTGTTGGCTGCCTGCGACATGACCCAGAAGGCCAGCGCTCCCAGCAGCAGACCCAGCGCAAACTTGATGGGCGTGCGGGGGTTGAGGCCGCGCTCGTCGAGCTTGAGCCAGAGGATGGAGAACAGCGGTGCGAATACGAGGATGGCAAAGGGGTTGATGTTCTGGAACCACGAGGCCGGCACTTCCCAGCCCGCCACGACGCGGTTGGTGTTTTCGGCAGCGAAGAGGTTCATCGTGCCGCCGGCCTGCTCGAAGCCGGCCCAGAAAGCCACGTTGAAGATGGCCAGCGTGATGATCACGCCCATGCGGCTCCAGTCGTCGTTCGAGCTGCGCATCAGGCTCACCAGCAGCACGATCAGGCCGGCGATGGCCGCATAGCCCACGTAGCTGGTCACCTGTGCCGGGATCGAGTCCCAGAAGAAGCTCAGCACCTCGACCAACACCACGATGGCTGCCACGATGCCGAACTTGGGCACCCAGTTGTCGCCGTCGATGCCGCGGATGATCACATAGGCCAGGCCCAGCGCGATGGCCACGAAGCCGATGTTGACGATGGCGTTTTGTACCCCTTCGGGGATGGCCCGCCAGAACAGGATGATGGCCAGGGTGCCGGCCACCAGACCGATGGCATACAGGAAAATATCGCGCCAGTCCTTGCCGTCGAGGCGCACCTTGTCGGTAGGCGTATTGGGCGGCAGGCCATAGCCGTCGAGCGTCTCTTCTCGGAAGTACAGCCACAGCACCCCGATGATCATGCCCACGCCGGCAGAGAAGAAGCCCCAGCCCCAGTGGATGTTCTCGCCCAGGCCGCCTGCAATGAACGGCCCGAGGATGGCACCGAGGTTGATGCCCATGTAGAAGATGTTGAAGGCCGAGTCCTTGCGCGGATCGTTGTCGTCGTAAAAGTCGCCGACGATGGTCGAGATGTTGGGCTTGAAGAAGCCGTTACCGATGATCAGCGTACCCAGACCGAAGTTGAAGATGAACTGGCGCATGGCCGGATCGATGGAGTGCGCCGTGAAGGCACTCGTGGCCAGCAGAAACTGACCGATGGCCATCACCACGCCACCGATGTACACCGTTTTGCGCTTGCCCAGGAACTTGTCCGACACCCAGCCGCCCAGGATGGGGGTCAGGTACACCAGCCCCGTAAACACGGCATAGATGGCCAGCGCATCGGCGCGTGCCAGGCCGAAGCCGTCGCTCACCAGCTCGGCAGTGAGGTACAGCACCAGCAGGGCGCGCATGCCGTAGTAGCTGAACCGTTCCCACATCTCGGTAGCGAACAGCGTGTAAAGCCCTTTGGGATGGCCTTTCGTTTGTGCACTCATAGCTCGTTGAATTTTTGGATGGTTTTCAAAAAGCCCGGAAAAGTGCCGGCAATGGCAAATGCAACAGCCCGGCCTGCCCTCCTTACCCGTTGAGGCTCAGGTGCCTGGCTGTGCTCATTTCATGCGGGCAGCTTTTGCGGCAAGCAAAGAATATTCTGGAAACGGGGCTAAAAATAAAGGAAAAAGCACATCGCGCACTTTTGCCCTTCATTTTTTGCCTTTCGGCAAATGCCACCCGCCCATGGGGCCAAATACGCGGGACGAAAACGGTTTGGGGTGAGGGATTTTGGTTCCGGCGGTTCCGATCGTGACGCGTGACGCGTGACTCGTGACGACGTTCACCTATCGTCCATCGTCCATCGTCCATCGTCGCGAGCAGCCTGTTCCCGGCTTGCCGGGACAGGCTCCGATGCCAATCGGGGCAGCGAGCCATTTTTGTACCACAGAGTTTCACAGCGTATCCACCGAGCGCCACCGAGTTTGGTGGAATCGGCACTTCCTCACGCAACGCCGCAACGCTCTTCACTCCTCACTCTTCACTCCATCACTCCGTCTCTCTGTCTCTCCGTCTCTCCCTCCCGCCGATACTCGACCGTCCAGCCTGCGGCCTGGGCCATGAACTCGATGATCTCGAGCATCTCGTTGCCCTGGCGGGCAGCCATCTCGAACAGCTCGCTCTGTCGTGCCTTTTCGGCGATGAACTCCTTGGCGCGCTGGTTGAGCAGGGTGTAGTCTTCGGGGGTGAAGTAGTTGAACGTGCCTTCCTGGATGTCGTAGTAGTCCACGCTGTGGTCGATGCTCAGGATCTCGGGATCGGGCAGGTTGGAGATGAGGATGCGGCGATTGTCCACATCCATGTCGATCTGCATCTTTTCGAGGTCGTAGCCTACCTGTACGGTGGCGTTGATGCGCAGCAGGGCCTTTTTCCGGAAGGGGCTGAAGTCGTAGCCCCAGAAGTCCTTGTAGCTGTAGATCTCGGAAAAGTGGCCTTCCACCGTCACCAGCTTGGCCACCTTGCGCACCTTTTCGAGCAGCACCTGCGACTGCTCTTGCACCTGGCGCTCGTACTGTGCGTGCCACCAGTTGGCCACGTAGATGCCGCCGGCAAACACGGCCGCCAGCAGGGCCGCGATCAGCACGGTGCGTATCGTCCATTTGGGCATGGTCGTCTGTTTGTTTCGCGGCAGCGAAGATAGGCGCTAT
>CAYNYN010000035.1:0-14787 GCA_964401445.1 uncultured Saprospiraceae bacterium
TTCCCGCAAAAAGTCGCGCGCCGCGATCAGGTCGGGCTGCAGCAGCCTGTCGTTTTCGAGCGGGGGCACCGTTTCGCGAAAGCGGGCCACCACGGCTTCGAGGCGCGGGCTGGTGCGTGCCGGGCGGCGCAGGTGCAGCGCCTGACAGGCCGTGAGCCACTCGATGCCGATGAGCTGCCAGGTGTTGTCGAGCACGCGCAGCACCTTGGTGGCGGCGTTGGCGGCCATGCTGACGTGGTCTTCCTGCCCGTTGCTCGACACGATCGAGTCGACCGAGGCGGGCGTGCAGAGCTGTTTGTTCTGGCTGGCGATGGAGGCCGCCGTGTACTGCGGGATCATGAGGCCCGAGTTGAGGCCGGGTTCGGGCGTGAGGAAGGGCGGCAGGCCGCGCTGGCCGGTCAGCAGCTGGTAGGTGCGCCGCTCGCTGATGCTGCCCAGCTCGGCCAGGGCGATGGCCAGGAAGTCGAGGGCCAGGGCCAGCGGCTGGGCGTGGAAGTTGCCACCCGAGAGGATGGCCTCGCTGTCGGGGAAGAGACTGGGGTTGTCGGTCACGGCATTCACCTCGGTGTGCACCACGCCCGCCACGTACTCGATGGCGTCGAGGCTGGCACCGGCCACCTGCGGCATGCAGCGGAAGGCGTAGGGGTCCTGCACCTGTGCTTTGGGCTGCTGCTGCAGCGGGCTGTCTTCGAGCCAGTGGCGCAGGCGCGCGGCCGCCCGCACCTGGCCGGCATGGGGCCGTATGGCGTGCAGGCGCGCGTCGAAGGGCGTGCCCAGGCAGTCGAAGGCGTCGCATGCCAGGGCCGCCGTCATGAGTGCCGCCTCGGCCAGGCGGCGCGCCTCGGTCACGCACCACACGGCGTAGGCCTGCGCGAACTGGGTGCCGTTGAGCAGGGCCAGCCCCTCCTTGGGCGCCAGCGTGAGTGGCTGCCAGCCCAGCGCGTCGAGGGCCGTGGCTGCGGCCATGCGCCGCCCTTTCCAGTACACCTCACCCAGGCCGAGCAGGGGCAGCGAGAGGTGGGCCAGGGGCGCCAGGTCGCCCGAGGCGCCCAGCGAGCCTTGCTGGTACACCACGGGCAACACGTCTTCGCGGTACATGTCGAGCAGCCGCTCGACCACCACCTCGCGCACGCCCGAATGGCCATGAGCCAGGTTGCAGGCCTTGAGCACCAGCATCAGGCGCACCAGGTGCGCAGGCACCTCCTCGCCGGTGCCGCAGGCGTGCGACACCACCAGGTTGTGCTGCAGCGTGGCCAGCTCTTCGTTCGAGATACGCACGCGGCACAGGGCGCCGAAGCCGGTATTGATGCCGTAAAAGGCGCGGTCTTCGCGGCCGAGCTGTGTCTGGAGGAACTCGTGGCAGCGGCGGATGCGGGCGCGCGCCGTTTGCGAAAGCGCAATGGGACGAGGCTCACGGGCCAGCGCCACCAGCGCCTCCAGCTCCAGCGGCTGCGCGCCGATTTCGAAGGGTTGGTTTCCGTTTGGCAGGGACATGCATGTCTGGTTTTGGCTGCCGCAAAAGTCCCCATTTTTGGCGAGACCTCGCTGCGCCCTGCCCCGTGCCTACCTGAACCACTTCGAAAGCAACGAAAGCCAGCACTCGGCATCGGCATAGGAGACGTGCAGGGGCGTGCGCCGGTCGATCCAGAGCGTCACCCTGCCGGCGCAGGCCTCGACGGTGATGCGCTCGTTGAATGGGGCCACCATGCAGTTGCGTATGTTTTTGCCCTCGTCGTCGGTGACGCGGGTGCCCGCCCGCATCTGTTTGATCTGGCGGGCCAGGGCCCCCAGCTCGTCGTCGGAAAGCGTCATGAACTGCACGGGAAAGGAGTCGATGAGCGCGCCGCTGCGGTACAGCTCGGCCTTGTCCCACCAGGCCAGCACGACGCCACTGGTGTCGCTGAGGCGCCAGGCGCCCATCGCAAAGCCGATGTCGGTGCCGCGCGTGGCCAGCGCCCGGTAGCTCCACATGGGGAAGCCCCGCTCGGGCATGTCGAGCAGCTCGAAGAGGATGTACTGGCGGATGTCGCTGTGGATGTAGCGCCAGGGCTGGTACTTCGTGGCGGGCGGGGGCTGCGTGCTGGCCGTGACGACCACCGTATCCTGGGCGGCGAGCTGGCCCGCAAACGACAGGGCGAGGAGGAACCACAGGTTTTTCATCGGCTGACAGTTTTTGAGGTGAAAAAATTCGCTTGGGCCTTGCCCCTGGGGACAAGCCAGACAGCCGATGATTATCGATACGGGAAAAGACAGACGGGTATGCCCCAAAAGTAAAATGTTACCGGCAATCGTGCAACGAGCTGGCTACAGTCCGGGCAAGCCTTCCCTGCGCAGCAGCCAGCCCGTCATGCTCATGCGGGGGCGATGCGCCGTGCGCACTTCGTGTTCCAGCTCGTCGGAGCGGAAGAGGATGGTGCGGCCACCCATGGGCAGTATTTTACGCATGCCTTCCGGCAAATAGAGCACGAGCTGGCCGCCGTCGGCCTCCGACCAGTCCTCGTTGAGGTAGGTGATGAGGGTGAGCCTGCGCCCCGAGTCGTGCCGGAACTGGTCGCGGTGGCGGCGGTAGAAGGAGCCGGCCTCGTAGAGCGCGTAGTGAAACTCGCGGCCGTTGAGCCCCAGATAGCAGGTGCGGTTGAGCCAGGCGATGAAGGCGTCGACGCGTTCGAGGAAAGCGCGCTCGACAGGGTCGTCGGGCTGGTCGTCGAGCCAGCAGATCAGGTCGCGTCGGATGCTGCGGTCGCGATGGAAGTCGCTGTCCTTGCCGATGCCGGCCGCATGCATGTGCCCTGTGCGTGGCGCTGCTGCAGATTTTGGCGCAAGCCGCTCACCACTTCCGGACTGAAAAATTCATCCGTGACGGCATAGCCCTGAGTCATCACCTGATCGATCAGCTCGTCGAACAGCAACGAATGTGCGGGCGCGACCATAGCGTTGCATTTTGCGTGTACACAAATGCCAAACCGTTACGCTGCCGTGAAAAAGCATGCGAAATTAGGGCACCTGGGCATTTCGTGCATGCAGCCCTGCACAATTTTTGGCCCCTGAAAAAATGGTGGTTGAGGCGGCTTCGCGCACCGCTTTTTTCAGGTGAAATCGGTTGAATCGGACATGTCGCAATGCACACTTCTCTCCTCTCTCCTCTCTCCTCACTCCTCTCTCCTCACTCCTCACTCTCGCAGCCTGCGGAGCAGCTGGAGCGCCTCGTCTTCGCGCTGGCGCATGGCCTGGGCCTCTGCTTCCGACTTGTCGCCCTGTCCGCACAGGTGCCACACGCCGTGGATCATGACGCGGTGCAGCTCGTCTTCGAAGGGCACGCCCAGCTCGCGGGCATTGTCGCGCACGCGCTCAGTGCTGATGAACAGGTCGCCATGGACGGCGGGCGGTTCGGCGTAGGGGAAGGTGATGATGTCGGTGTAGGTGTCGTGGTCGAGGTATTCGACGTTGAGCCGATACAGGTATTCGTCGGAGCAGAAGATGTAGTTGAGCTGCACCAGGTGGCAGCCGGCGCCTTCGATGACCTTTTCGATCCACTGGCGCAGCAGCGCTTTATCGGTCAGCGGATCGTCCACGTCCTCGGCGTGGAAGTCGATGGAGGGTGTTTCTTCCAGCGGATCGGGCAGGGGAAAGGAAAACTCGGCCATGGCATCGCGATTTGATGGGCGAAGATACGCCTGGGCGGCGGGCAAGTGTTTGGCGCAAGCCAAAAGAAAAACCCGTGTCGGCACGGGGCAGACACGGGTTCAGCACGGTATATGCATGTTTGCTTATGCGGTCTTGAAGCACATCTCGACGGTGCTTCCGTTGTTTTTGAAGCTCATGCGGTCGCTGAGCTGCTTCATCAGAAAGACGCCGCGGCCGCCACAGCGCACCAGGTTTTCGGGTGCGGTGGGGTCGGGCAGGTTTTCGAAATCGAAGCCTTCGCCTTCGTCCATGATGCGGAAGCGAATTTCGCCCTCTTCCACCTGGAAGCTGATGCGCACGTACTTGCGCTTGTCGAGCCGATTGCCGTGGCGGATGGCGTTGGTGACGGCCTCGGTGAGGCTGATCAGCATGTCGCCATACTTGTCGTGGCTGATGTGGTATTCTTCGATGAGCTGCTGCAGCAGGGTTTCTACCTCACGAACACTGTGCAAGTCCGAGGCAAGGGTAAGCGCTTGATGACGAACCATGAACTTCCAGGTTGATTTGAGTGAGTTTTTGTTCTGCGCCGGGGGCGCGTGCGTTTGGGCTTTTCGGAGCAATCTTTTTGGAATGTTCGAGGGATAGAAAACTGCGTTTCCGCAGACACAAGCCGCAATTTCGGCTTTTTTGCCATGCGTGTCAAGGGGATGTGCACAAATTCCCGGCCACACCCCTGGAAGGAAAGTCCCGAAACGGGAAAAAGTTTTGCGTTCAGGCCGAGAGCAATTGGCGCACCTTGGTCGAGATGGTCTTGCCGTCGGCGCGGCCGGCCAGCTCTTTGGTGGCCTTGCCCATGACCTTGCCCATATCTTTCATGCTGGTGGCGCCCACCTCGGCGATGATGCGCTTCAGCTCGGCTTCGAGCTCTTCTTCGGTGAGGGGCTGGGGCAGGTAGCGCTCCAGCACGGCAATCTCTTCGGCTTCCTTCTGGGCCAGGTCGGGGCGGTTTTCCTTTTCGTAGATGGCCAGCGAGTCCTTGCGCTGCTTGACCTGCTTTTGCAGGATGGCCATTTCGCGATCGGGCGACAGCTCGCTTTCGCCTTTTTCGGCCTTGGCCAGCTGGATGGCCGACTTCACGGCACGCAGGGCGCGCATGGCAGCCTTGTCGCCGGCCTTCATGGCCTTCTTCATGTCTTCGTTGATCTGCTTCTCCAGGGACATGGCGCGTGGTTTGAATGGTGGACAATCGATTGAGGGCAAGCAGTGGCAAAGGTCGGCATTTGCAGCCAAATGGCAGCAGGGCGTGCCATCAGCTCCCTTACTTCACTCTCCGTCACCCCTTCACTCTGTCTCTCCATCTCTCACCACGCCCTACCTTTGCGCTGCATTTTTTTTCTGCGGCCTTTTGTTCAAAAAACACGCGCGATGCCCCGAAAACGCATCATCATCGACATGGACGAGGTGATGGCCGACGTCATTCCCAAGTTCAAGGCCCTGTACAAGAAGTACTTTGGCAAGGACCTGCAGCCCGAAGACTACGCGGGCAAGAAGATCTACGACCTGCCGGGTGCGGCGCACATCCGCAACCACCTGCACGATCCGGGCTTTTTCCTCGACCTGCCGGTGATGCCGCATGCCCAGGAGGTGGTGCGCTGGCTCACGGGGCATTACGATGTCTATGTGGCCACCGCCGCCATGGAGTTTCCCAACTCGCTGCCCGACAAGTATCAGTGGCTGCGCCGTGAGTTTCCCTTCATCTCGTGGCGCAACCTCATTTTTTGCGGAAGCAAGGAAGTGATCACGGGCGACTACATGATCGACGACCACGTGCGCAACGTGGAGCAATTCGGCGGCAAGGCGCTGCTCTACACCGCTTCGCACAACCTGCACGAGACGCGCTTCACGCGCGTGAACAACTGGCTCGAGGTGCGCGCCTTCTTCGAGCGCGAGCTGGAGCGCGAAAAAGGGGACGCATGAGCTGGCGCCAACGGCTGCGCGAGCTGGTGCGGCTCAAGCTGCGCTTCGCCCTGACCAGCGCCGTGGCCACGGCCATCGACTACGGCCTGTACCTGCTGCTGGTCTACACCTGGCTGGAGCCCGTGCCCAGCCACGTCATCAGCTATTCGGTGGCGGTGCTGGTCAACTTCAGCCTGCAGAAGCGTTTCATCTTCACACTCGAGCGCAAGCTGAGCCATGCCTTCGTGCTGGCCATGGCCGTGTCGGGCGGGGGGCTGGTGTTGGGCACCCTGCTCATCTGGGCACTGACGCAGCATCCCTTCTTCGACCACTACCAGTACGTGACCAAGTTGTGCGTCACGGGCATCCTCTTCTTCTACAACTTCTACATGAAGCGCTACGCGTTTGAGCGCAGGTTTTTCTGAAAAAACAGAAGGCGCCCCCGACGGGTGTGGGGCGCCTCACGAGTGTGCCGGTTCCGGAGCAGTTATCCTGCCTGATCGATCTGGCAGTTGACCATCCAGTGCATGCCCCAGGCGTCGGTACACATGCCAAACCAGGCACCCCAGAACGTCTTTTGAAAAGGCATGGTGATCGTGCCGCCTTCGGCCAGCCCCTCAAAGACGGCTTTGGCCTGCTGCTCGTCGGTGACATTGACGGAAATGTGCACCTGATTGCCGGGTACGTATTCTTGCCCCGGCCCCAGGTCGGCACCCATCAGCACGGTCTCATCCAGGTGAAGCGATACGTGCATGATGCGGTCCTTGTGGCTGTCGGGCACGGGCATTTCGGCGGGGGCCTGTGCATAGGTGTTCAGCTCGCGGATTTCTCCGCCAAACACGCGGGCGTAATGGTCGAAGGCTGCCTTGCACTGGCCGTCGAAGATCAGGTAGGGAGTGAATTTCATGCGCTGATGGTTTTGAAGAGAATGATACATCGGGTTCCAGGCCGACAAAGGTAGATGAATTTTTTTGTTTCAAACTTTTTGAAAGGTAGGTGCCAGAGGCTTTTGCCTGGGACGATGGGATGGCCCCAAAAGGAAAGCCCCCTGCACCATCCGTGCAAGGGGCAATGGCTACCATATCGTGGGCAAGATTGGTCCATGGGGGTCAGTGCGGCAGCCTGGGGCGCAGCAGGCCGTAGACGAACGTGCCGGTGATGGCTGCCAGCAGGTAGACGACCAGCACGGTGTAGCCGCTGCCCAGCAGCACGAACATGGGTCCGGGGCATACGCCCGTCAGGGCCCAGCCCAGCCCGAAGACGAAGCCGCCGAAGAGGTAGCGTTTCCAGCTCTTGTCCTTTTCGGGGATGACGATTTCTTTGCCTTCGAGCGAGCGCAGATGGCGCCACTTGATGAACTGCACGATGAGGATGCCCAGCGCCACGGCCGAGCCGATGATGCCGTACATGTGGAACGACTGAAAGTGGAACATCTCGAAGATGCGGAACCACGACACGGCTTCCGACTTGTACATCGTGATGCCGAAGATGATGCCGACGAGGATATAGCGAGACATGCGCATCATGGCTGTTCGATTTTTCAGGTGAAAAAATTTGCGACCGAGGTCAGAAGATCAGCGGGAAGATGACGTAGGTCATGAACAGGCCGCCGAGGAAGAAGCCGATCACGGCGTAGAGCGAGCCCAGCTGCAGCGCCGACAGGCCGCTGATGGCGTGCCCCGAGGTGCAGCCGCCGGCCCAGCGCGCGCCAAAGCCGACGAGGAACCCGCCGCCGGCGAAGAACAGCCAGCCGCGCCAGTCGAACAGCGACAGCCAGGTGTACCACTCGGGCACCAGCGGCACCTGTCCTACTTCGTACTCGATGGGTTGGCCGTGAAACTTCGACGCGAAGGCCGGCACGCCCAGCTCGCGCAGGCTTTCCACCGTGGCGGCAGAGACATGGGCGATGTGCCCGTCGGCAGGGGTGAAATAGGCTGCGGCGAGGTAGCCGCCAAACATGGCACCCACGGCCACCAGCAGGTTCCAGCCCTGCGACTGCCAGTCGAATTTGAAAAAGTCGGCGAACTGGTCGGCGCCGTCGGCGGCGCACATCACCCGAAAGTTGGCCGAGATGCCGAACTCCTTCCCGAAGAACAGCAGGATGAACATCACCAGCGCGATCATGGGCCCGGCCACGTACCACGGCCACGGCTGACTAATGAACTCGTGGAGGCGGATGAGCGGTTCGGGAATCATGGCTCGTCGTTTTTTTGAAAAAATGAACATCTGTGCATGCATGGCAAAGCTGCACGCCCGGCAGGGAAAGGCATGATGGAAAAAGTCAGTGCAGCAGGTGAATTTTGGCAGCCAGGTGCAGCAACGGCAAAGCCGGCCCTGCTTGGGGCCGGCTTTGTCATGAGGTACGGTATGGTGAGGGGGCGGCGGGGCCTATCCGTACATTTTCTTCAGGGCGGCGCCGAACCGCTCCATCTCTTCCATTGTGCCCAGGCTCACGCGGCACCAGTCGCGCAGCGGCGGGAAGGGGCGCCCCACCCAGAGGCCTTCGGCCCGCAAGAAGTCGTTCACCTCGGCGATGTCTCTGCCCGTGTGGAAAAAGACGAAGTTGGTGTGTGAGGGCACGTAGCGCAGCCCCAGCTCGTCGAGCAGGGCATAGACGTAGCGTTTGGCCTCTTCGTTTTTCTCGAGGCTGTAGCGGTAGAAGGCTTCGTCGTCGAGGGCGGCCAGCGCCGCGGCGATGCCCAGCTGGTTGGGCCTTTCCACCTGGTGGTCGGCCAGGCGCGCGATGATGTCGGGGCGCGCCATGAGGTAGCCCACGCGCAGGCCCGCCAGCCCGTACACCTTCGAGAAGGTGCGCGACACGATGACGTTGAGCCCTTCCCGTACCAGCTTGACCATCGACGGGTAGTTCGGCTCGCCGATGAAGTCGATGTAGGCCTCGTCGACGAAGACGAAGCAGCGTTGGGCCACGCGCCGGCAGAAGGCTTCCAGCTGGTCGGGGGGCAGGATGGTGCCCGTGGGGTTGTTGGGGTTGCAGATGAAGACCAGGCGCGTCTGGTTGGTGATGTGGCGCTCCATGGCGTCGAGGTCGTGCACGAGGGCTTCGTCCACGGGCACGAAGTCGATGTAGCTGCCGAATTTTTCCGCAAAGGAGAGCATGGCGAGGAAGGTGGGCTGTGCCGCCAGGATGCTGCCCGCGGCGCCGCCCAGCACCAGCCCCGTGATTTTGAGGCCTTCGGTCGAGCCCACCGTGTCGAGGATGTGGGCTTCGGTCAGTCCGTGTTTTTCGGCCAGGCGCCGGCGCAGCACGGGCCGTTCGAGGTAGGGGTAGCGCGCGGCTTTTGCGAAAGCGTCGATGAGAGCTTGCTGCACGGCCGGCGAGGGTGCGTAGGGGTTTTCGTTGGCGTTCAGCCGGATGAGGGTGTCGGTAGCGCCTTTCGGCAAATGCGGTGTGGCCAGCAGCTCGGCAGGCGTGGTGAAGAGGGCCGCCAGGCCGGCCAGGCTCGTCGTGCGCAGCCAGTCGCGTCGGGTGAAAGAGGTCATGCGCGGATGGTTTTTGCGTAAGCGAATGGCTGAAGTTAGCCACAAATGGCCCTGTCGTGCAAATGGGCTGCCTTACGGCAAATGCGGCCCGGAGCTTACCGATAGCGCTTTTTGGCGAAAGCCGGACGCACCAGCCAGCTTTGCCTGCGCTGGGGCCGCCACACCAGCCACCAGAAAAAGAAGATGGCAGGCAGCAGGGCGAGCGTCCAGACGAGCGTGGCGGGCACGGCGTGGCGCAGATCGACCAGCATGCCATCACCCGGGTACAGGCCAAAGCCCGTGAGGCACGGAATGCGATAATAGTAGTAGCACGAGATGGCCGCAGCGGCAAAGAGGCGCGTAAGCGTCTTGTCCGGCACCCATCGGCGACACAGCAGGTACAGGGCGAGGGTGAGGGCTGCCCCGCCAAGCGGCCACGCGTACACCTGCAGCCATTGCGCAGCCGTGGGGAAGGCCTCATAGTCGGGCACGTGAAACCACCCCCAGATGAAGCCGGGGAAGCCGCCGACCATGAGCAGGCCGCCGAGGCGCTGTTGCCACGTTTTCCGGGCACTCAGCGGATGGATGTGCGGCGTGGAGTCGGGGCAGGGCAGGCTGCATTGCTGGCATTGCGCACAGTGGGCGTTGGAGAAGGTGCGTGCCGGGTTCTGGCCATAGAGCCGCTCGACGGGGTGCACCGGACACAGCCCCACGCACCACCCGCTTTTGTAGTCGAAGACCCAGCCCATGGCCAGGGCAGCCACCCCCATGGCGAGCAGCGCCAGCGCCGTGGCGGTGGCATGGGTGTCGAGCAGGGCATGGCGCAAGGGCACGATGAGGTAGAGGGCGGCCACGGCAATGAGCTGCAGGGTGGTGGCCGTGCGCCGATCGGGGATGGCCTTGCGCTGGCGTTGCAGGCGCGTGGGCAAGAAAGCCGTGATGCTCAGTGGACAGATGTTGCGCCACAGGCCCGGGGCGATGGCGATCAGGGCGGGTGCCACGGGGATCAGTACGTCCCACATGAGGTGGATGCCCAACGCAGGGCGCAAAAACAGGGTGACGATCAGCAGGATGCCGACGGTCCACGACGCGAGCTGGGCCCAACGCCACGGACTCCTGCCGGCAGCGAGCATAGTGGCCGACATGGTGGACTTAGTTTTTCGATGTTGTTGAACGGATGGCTACCCATGCCCGAAGGGGCGGGGCAGCACATTACGGCAAAGAGGTCTTAATTGGCAAGGGAAAATGCGTGCACAGGGCAAAGGTGTTTGCGCAATTTTCCGGTGATGCGCGAAAGATATTTCGTCGGAGCAGACGAGTGACGCCGTAAAGCTAATAAAGTGCGCTCTTCGGCCAAATTTATGTTCCGATAATTTCGATTTCGGATGGGGCCAGCGCCAGCGCATCGCTCAGGGGGCGCATGGCGTTGACCAGCCACAGGCGCGTGGCGCGGTGCAGGTGGGCAGGAGTGAGGGCTGCAGGGCGGATGCGGCCGGCAGCCAGCAAGGCGGCCCGCATGGTGCCGGGCAGCAGCGGCCGCTCGGGCGTGTAGCGCACGCCATCGATCTCGAGCACGAGGTTGGCAAACGTGCTGTCGGTGAGCAGGCCGTACTGCACGATGAGCACGTCGTCGGCCTCGGGATGGCCCGATTTGAGGGCCGCGAGGGCTTGCCGATCGGCGTACTTCCAGCGATAGTCGAGCCGGGGCGCCTCCACCACGGCCAGGCGGCGGAAAGGGCGGTAGGTGTAAGGCTCGTATTCGACGGCGGTCACATGCGGGCCGTACACGACGCGGCATTTCCACGTGCCCGCGCGGGCATGCGGGGGCGGCGCCACCACTTGCGCCAGCGACGGGATTGGCTCCTCGGGGAAATGGTGCCGCATGGCGGCTGCGAGGCGGCGCTGGTGCCACTCCAGTTGTTGGGGCACGCCATCGACCAGCCGGATGGTTTCGAGCAGCAGGCTCATACGGCGCTGGGCGTTTTTTGCCGAAAAGGCAGATAGACTTTCGCGATCAGCTCCTCGTATTCCTTCCACGCATCCGAGGCGGTGGTGATGCCGCCCCCGCTCTTGTACACGAGCCCGTCGGCCGTCTGCTCGACGAAGCGGATGAGCACGGCACTGTAGAGTGCCTGCCCGTCGAAGAGGCCGGCAATGCCCGTGTAGTAGCCGCGCGGGTACTGCTCTGCCGCCTCGATGATCTCGACGGTGCGGCACTTGGGGGCCCCCGTCACCGAGCCGGCCGGCAGCAGGGCCGACAAGAGCGTGCCCAGGTGGTCGGGCCATGTGGCGGGCAGCGTGCCGCAGATCTCGGAGCTGGCTTGCCAGAGCTTGCCGCGCTGCGTGTGCACCAGGTCGAGATAGCGCAGCCGCCGCACGTGCACCTTGCGGGCCACCCGTGCCAGGTCGTTGCGCAGCAGATCGACGATGGTCATGTGCTCGGCCCGCTCCTTTTCGTCGGCCAGCAGGCGCTGCGGCGCGTCGGGCAGGGCCGCGTCGATGGTGCCCTTCATCGGGTAGGTGGAGATGGTGCGCCCCTCGATGCAGACGAACTTCTCGGGTGAGAAGACGACGAAGTGGTTGCGCCACCACAGCCGGCACCAGGCCTCGCTGTGCAGGAAGATGTCGTGGAGGCTCAGGTCGGTCTCGATGCGGGTGGGCAGCGTGAGGTTGACGAGGTACGAGTCGCCGCGGTGCAGGGCTGCCTGCACCTGCGCAAACGCATCCGCATAGCGCGCAAAGGCGGGCGGCTCGATGTGCCAGCGGAAGGGGCGCGGGCAGGGCTGCGCCGGAGCGGCGTTGCGCCACGGCCCGATCTCGAACTGCACCTCCTCGGGGTCGAGCGCGTCGAGCGGCCACAGGCGCGGCGCTTCCCCCCTGAAGTCGATGACGAAGAGAAAAGGCCGGCGTTTGCGCCCCAGCGCATTGCATCGTTCGACGAAGCCTTGCGGCAAAAAATCGGGTTGCATGTCCTTGTGACGCCACATGGCCGCAAAAGTAGCGCGCCGCCCTCAGTTGCGGGCCCGCACCTCGTCGATCCATTCGGCCGTGCGCGCGGCCAGCAGCTCCCACACGTCTTCCTGCGCGATGCCGCTGCGTTTCAGCACCTTGAAGCTGTGGTCGGCCCCTTCCACCACGATCACGCGTGCCTGCGGCAGCGGCATCAGGTGGCGTTGCACCAGCTCGGGCAGCGCCAGGGCGTCGCGCGTGCCCTGAAAAAAGCACATCGGCTGGCGGATGTCGGCCAGGTGGGCGGCGCGCAGCTTGTCGGGCTTGCCGGCAGGGTGGAGCGGATAGCCGTAGAAGACCAGGCCCTGCACCGCGTGGGGCAGCTCGAGCTCCGGCCTTTCGGCAAACAACAGCGACAGCATGCGCCCGCCGTACGACTTGCCGCCGGCAAAGAGCGGCAGCCCCCCGGCCAGGGTGCCGGCTTCGCGCAGCACCGTCTCCCAGGCGGCCAGGGCGCGCGGCTTGCGGTCGGGCACTTTTTTGCCTTCGGCCATGTAGGGGAAGTTGAAGCGCAGCGTGGAGATGCCGTTTGCCGAAAGGCGGCCACACAGCTCTTCGAAGAAGGGGTGGGTCATGGGCGCGCCGGCGCCGTGGCCCAACACGAGCAGCGCGCGCGCTCCGGGCGATTTTTGCAACAATGCGGGCAGCGGTAAAATCTTTGCGCCCTCCCTGAACGTTATTTGCAGCATGATGAAACGGCTTGATGTATGCAATTTTCTGCCTTTCGGCAAATGTAGCCTCCTGCTCGCGGTCGCACTGGCCGCGCTGGCGATGACCGGCTGCAAGCCGGCGGCATCGGTGCAGGCCACGGAGCTCAGGCCCCGCTCGGCCGACTATATCGCGCGGCGCGTGGCGCGCCATCAGGTGCAGGCCCACTGGCTCAGCGGACGGGCACGCATCGACTTTCAGGGCCAGGGGGGCCATGAACGCATCAACGCGGTCATCCGCCTGCAGCGCGACAGCGCCCTCATGCTCGCTTTCCGCAAATACAACGTGGAGGCGGCGCGCGTGCTGGTGCGCCCCGACAGCATCTTCGTGCTCGACCGCATCAACAAGCAGTACCTGGCCGACGACATCGGCTTCATCCGCCGCCAGTTTGGCGTGCCCTTCGGCTTTCGCGAGCTGCAGATGCTGGTGCTGGGCAACCCCGTGCTGCTGGGCACGCAGTACGAGGCGCGCATCGACAGCCTGTGGTACGTGCTCGAGTCCGACGGCCGCCGCTACGACGGCACCTGGTGGTTCGGTGCCGACTGGCGCCTGCGCAAAATGCGGCTCTACGATCCGCTGCGCGACGAAGAGCTGATCTACCGCCTCGACGCCTGGCAGCCCGACGAGGGCGGAACGCTTTTTTCCTATCTTCGTACACTCGAAGTGTTTACCCCTGCTACGGGGGCCTGGCAGGTAGAAGTGTCCTTTTCGAAGGTCACCCTCGATGAACCAAAACCGCTCAAATTTGAGATCCCGGCGCATTATACGAAGGTGGAGTAGGGTCGTGTGGCTGCTCGTGCTGGCCTGTGTGCTGCCCACCCTGCTGGCAGGCCAGTCGCGCAGCGAGCTGGAGGCCCGCCGCAAGGCGCTGGAAAAGAAGATCCGGCAGACCAGCAAGATCCTCGAAGAGACGCGCGCCAACAAGGCTGCGGCGCTCGAACAGGTGAGCACCCTGCGCCAGCAGATCCGGCAGCGCGAAGAGCTCATCGCCATCCTGCACCAGGAAATCGAGCTGATCGAGAGCCGGCTGGCGCGCACGACCGACGTGGTCAATGCCCTGCAGGACGACCTCGACCGCCTCAAAGACGAGTACGGGCGCATGCTGCGTCTGGCTTGGCGGCAAAAGCTGCAGTATTCCGACCTGCTGTTCCTCTTTTCGGCCACCAGCTTCAACCAGCTGCTGCTGCGCTGGCAGTACCTGAAACAGTACGAGAACTACCGGCAGCGCCAGTCGGAGCTCATCGCCTCGACCCGAGAAACGCTGGCACAGAAGATGCAGCTGCTCGAACAGCGCCGCCGCGACAAGCAGGCCCTGCTGCGCCAGGCCGAGCGCCAGGCCCAGCTGCTGCAGTACGAGATGCGCGAGCACGAGGCCCTGCTGGCCAACCTCGAAAGCGATGAGGCGCGCCTGCTGCGCCAGCTCGAGACGCAGCGTCGCGACCGCGAAAAGCTCAATCACGCCATCGAGGCCTACATCCGCGAAGAGATGACGCGCCGCGAGGAGCGCCTGCGCCGCGAGGAAGACGAAAAAAACACAGCCGAAACGGCGTCGGGCACGGCGTTCGAAAAGCTCAAGGGGCGGCTGCCCTGGCCGGCAGAAGGCGCCGTGGTGCGTCCCTTCGGGCGGCATCCGCATCCCTCTCTGCCCCAGGTCGTGGTCGAAAACAACGGCATCGACATCCGCACCACCAAGGGCAGTGCCGTGCGCGCCGTGCACGATGGCGTGGTGGTGGCTACCAGCTTCGTGCCGGCCAACAACTACATGGTGCTGGTCAGTCACGGGAGCTGGTTCACCGTCTATGCCAACCTCGAAGCAGTGCGCGTGGAAAAAGATCAGCCCGTCAAGGCCGGACAGGTGCTGGGGCAGGTGGCCGTCAACCCCGCCAACGAGACCTCGGTGCTGCACTTCGAGCTGTGGAAAGGCAAGCAAAAGCAGGACCCCGAGCAGTGGCTGCGGTAGGGCAAGGCATCCTTCCTGCCGCTTGCGGTGTTCTGCTTGTACGTTGATTT
>CAYNYN010000035.1:14887-16165 GCA_964401445.1 uncultured Saprospiraceae bacterium
TCACCCTCAACCATTTTTTCAGATAATTAGACGCAAAAAACCTTTTACCCATTCATGAGTAACAACTGGATCGTAGGAGAAAAAGAACGGATAGGCGCCAAAAAGGCCGAGGAGCAAGCCGTGCTCGTAGGCTTGGTGACGCGCACTCAGACCGAAACGCAGGTGCAAGAATACCTCGACGAGCTGGAGTTTCTGGCGCTCACGGCTGGTGCGCGTACCGTCAAGCGCTTCGTGCAAAAGCTGCCGCATCCCGATCCCCGCACCTTCATCGGCAAGGGCAAGCTCGAAGAGATACGCGACTACATCGAAGCGCATCCCGATATCGACCTCGTCATCTTCGACGACGATCTGTCGGGCAAGCAGGTGGCGCTCATCGAGAAAACGCTCAAACGCAAGATCGTGGATCGCTCCACGCTCATCCTCGACATTTTTGCCCGCAGGGCGCAGACGGCCCAGGCCAAAACGCAGGTCGAGCTGGCGCAAATGCAGTACCTGCTGCCGCGCCTGCGGGGTCTGTGGACCCACCTCGAGCGGCAGCGCGGCGGCATCGGCATGCGCGGTCCGGGTGAAAAAGAGATCGAGACCGACCGCCGGATCGTGCGCGACAAGATCGCCATGCTCAAAAAGCGGCTCGAAAAAATCGACCAGCAGAACGCCACGCGCCGCAAGCAGCGCGGCGAGCTGATCCGCGTGGCCCTGGTGGGCTACACCAACGTGGGCAAGTCCACGCTCATGAACCGCCTCAGCAAGTCGGACGTCTTCGCCGAAAACAAGCTCTTCGCCACGCTCGACACGACCGTGCGCAAGGTGGTGTACGAAGGGGTGCCTTTTCTGCTGTCCGACACGGTGGGCTTCATCCGCAAGCTGCCCCACCACCTCATCGAGAGCTTCAAGAGCACCCTCGACGAGGTGCGCGAGAGCGACATCCTCATGCACGTGGTCGACGTGGCCCATCCTGCCTTCGAAGAGCACATCGGCACGGTACAGGAGACACTGGCAGAGCTGGGCGCGGCCGACAAGCCCGTGCTCATGGTCTTCAATAAGATGGACCTATACCGCGCGCGCAACTTCGACGAGCTGCTCACCCCCGCCGAGCAGGCCGAGATCGAGCGCGAGCTGCGCGAAGGGCTGGGACGTCGCTATGGCAAGGACAACGTCTTCATCTCGGCGGCCACCGGCGAAAACGTGGACGAGCTGCGCCGGCGCCTGCTCGACATGGTCAAGGCGCAATACCACGTGCGTTATCCGTATCAGGCCAAGAGGTGGTGAGTGCTTTTT
>CAYNYN010000035.1:16265-17647 GCA_964401445.1 uncultured Saprospiraceae bacterium
CACGCTCAACCCTCAACCATTTCACCCTGGACCCATGTCGCAACCTGCCGACCATATCGCAGCAGCCATGCTGGCTGCCGGCACATCGCGCCGCCTGGGGCAGCCCAAGCAGCTGCTGCCGGTGGATGGCGTCCCGCTCATCCGGCGCCAGTTGCACAAGCTGCTGGCCTCGGACTACCATCCCGTGGGGGTGGTGGTAGGGCACGAGGCCGGGCGCGTTATCCAGGCGTTGGCAGGCTTGCCCGTACAGTTCGTCCACAATCCGGACTACGCCGAGGGCATGGGCAGCTCGATCGCGGCAGCGGCGCGCTGGGCCCTGAGCCTGCGCCCTGCACCGGCCGGTTTGTTGCTCGGCGTATGCGACCAGGTGTTCCTTTCCACCCGCCTCTACGATGAATTGCTGCGCGCCTTCAGGCACCAACGGCCCGATGCCGTCATCTGTCGCTATGAGAAGGGGGATGGCGTGCCCGTGGTGATCAGCCGGGAGCGGTTGCCGCTCCTGGCCCAATGCAGGGGCGACAAAGGCGCGCGCAAGCTGATCGGGCAGTGGCCACGGGTGGTGGAAGTGCCGTTCCCGAAAGGCTATATCGAAATCGACACGCCCGACGATCTCGATTGGATCCATCGCGCACGTTGAGCCTTCGTTACTGGCCGGTGGTCAAAAACTTTTGTCGGGTGTGGGTGTTTCATTTGTGCTGTGCAATCAGCGCTCTTTCGCGCGACTGACTGGTTTGCAAAGCGGTTGGAAAAGTTGCTATATTTGCGGCGGCTCGAAGAAGCGCGCGAAAAGAGGGAACGGAAGTTCCCTCTTTTTTTTAACCATCCCTCAAAAAACGAGGCGAGGGCGTGCCTTTTGGCCGCAGCCAAAAAAGGAAGCAAAGTGATGGAGGATCTGATCAACAAACTGGAAGATTTGCTTGCCGCAAAATTTGCGGAAGCAGATTTTGCCGATTGCTTCCTGCTGGAAATCAAGGTACAGCCGAGCAATCGCATCGAGGTGTTCCTCGATTCCGATACCGGCATCACGCTCGAGAAGTGCACGCGCATCAGCCGTTACCTCGAGCACCATCTCGACGAAGCGGGCTGGGCCGGCACGCACTACGTGCTGGAAGTGTCGTCGCCGGGGGTGTCGCGTCCGCTCAGCCTGCCCCGCCAGTATCCCAAGCACGTGGGGCGCTGGCTCGAGCTGAGGCTCGAAGGTGGCGAACGCCTCGAAGGCAAGCTGCTCGAAGTGGACGACGAGGGCGTGACGCTCGAGGTGGAAGTGCCTGAAGCACAGCCCACGGGCAAAAGGAAGAAGCCGCGCATGGTCAAGGTGTCGCGTCAGGTGCCTTTTGCCGAGATCGGACAAGCCCGCGTGCTGGTGCGCTTCTGATGGCGCA
>CAYNYN010000036.1:0-15794 GCA_964401445.1 uncultured Saprospiraceae bacterium
CTCTGTCTCTCCTTCACTCCGTCACACAAATCCCGGCAGCGCCCTAACTTGGGCATCGAACCATTTTGCCGCTGGCTCTACCCATGTCCGTCGAGAAAAAGCTGATGTTCTGGTCGTTGTGGTGCCTGTGCGCCTGGCTGATGCCGACCACGCCTGCCGGGGCCACCCACATCGTCGGGGGCGAGCTGTCGTACACCTGCCTGGGCGGCAACGAATACGAGATCCGGCTCACCATCTTTCGCGACTGCTACAATGGCAACCCGCAGGCCTGGTTCGACGACCCGGCCTCCATCGGCATTTTCAATGCCCAGCACGAGCTGGTGGACCAGATCCTCATCCCCTGGGACGAGATGCTCAACGACACGCTCGACCCGGTGCTGAGCGACGAGTGTTTCGTCGTGCCGCCCGACGTGTGCGTGCACACCACCACCTACACCACCACGGTCGTGCTGCCGCCCGTGGCGGGGGGCTACGTGCTGGCCTACCAGCGCTGCTGCCGCAATGGCACCATCTCCAACATCGTCGATCCGCTGGCCGTGGGTGCCACCTACACCGTGACGATCTCGGAGAAGGCCTTGCTCGAGTGCAACTCCAGCCCCCAGTTCAATGGCTGGCCCCCGCTGTACATCTGCGTCAACGAGCCCATCTGGTTCGACCAGTCGGCCTATGACGCCGATGGCGACTCGCTCGTGTACCGCCTGTGCACGCCGCTGGCCGGCGCCAGCCAGGCCGATCCCATGCCCCAGCCGCCGGCACCGCCGCCCTACCAGCCCGTGCCCTGGCTCGACCCGCCCTACAACGAGAACAACATGCTCAACGGCCTGCCCGGGGGTGAGCCCCTGGCCATCGACCCGCACACGGGCCTGCTGACGGGCCTGCCCAACACCATCGGCCAGTTCGTGGTGGGCATCTGCGTCGAGGAGTACCGCGACGGCCAGCTCATCGGCACCACGCGCCGCGACTTCCAGTACAACGTGGGACTGTGCGGCCAGGCCACGGCTGCCTTCTTCGCACCCGAGGTGGTGTGCGGCTCGCTCGAGGTGGCTTTCGACAACCAGAGCCAGTTCGCCGACCAGTTCGAGTGGATCGTCAGCCAGGGCGGCGTGGTGCTTGGCACCAGCACCGACCCGCAACCCGTGTGGTCTTTCCCCGACACGGGCTGGTACGAGGTGACCCTCATCGCCTCGTCGGGCATGGCCTGCGCCGACACCTTCGTGCGCGACATCCACCTGCTGCCGCAGAGCCTGTTTCCCAACTTCACCTTCACCTTCACCGAGTGTGCCGACAGCATGGTCGTGCAAATCCACGACCTGACCTTCGACACGCTCTTCATTCCCGTCGCCTGGCTGTGGCTGCTCGGCACCGACACGGTGGCGTCCGGGCCGGAGCCGCAGCTCGTTTTTTACGAAAGTGGCAGCTACTGGCTGACGCTGCAGGTCGCCAACTCCGAGGGCTGCGTCCGGCAGGTCACCCAGCTCATCCCCGTCGATCTGATCGAGTTCGAGCCGGAAAGCGACAGCCTGTCGGTCTGTGCGGGCGCCTCGGTGGCGCTCAACCCCGCTTTCGACCCCTTGCTGCACTACGCGTGGAGCCCCGGCACCTCGCTCGACGACAGCCTTTCGGCAAATCCCGTGGCGCAGCCCGACGCCTCCACGCTTTACACCGTCACCATCACCGACAACGGCAGCCTCTGCGCCATCGAGCGCCAGGTGTGGGTGGAGGTGCTGCCCCTGCCGACACTGCAGGTGCCGGACACGCTCGAGACCTGCGCTGACACCGTCTGGCTGACCGCCTCGGCCGCGCCGGGCGCGTGGCTGGAATGGTCGGCTACGGGCACTTTCGACGATGCCGTGGCGGCCGACTCGATCGGGGTGGGTGCCACGGGCGATCCCGTGTGGTACGTGCGCGCCACCGATGCCTCTGGCTGTCGGGCGGTCGATTCGGTGCAGGTGCGCTTCGAGGGCATCGTGGCGGCGTGGCAGGCCCCGGAGGTCGTCTGCCCCGGCGACACGGCGGTGGCCGCGCTCTGGCTGACCGACACGGTCGGCGTGACGGTCGCGCTCTCGGGGGCGGGGTGGAGTAGTGGCGGGCCGTTCACGGCGCTGCTCACCACGGCCGATGCCGGCTGGCATGGCCTTTCGGCAAATGCCACCAACGCGGCGGGCTGCACCTGGACCGACTCCATCGCCGTCTTCGTGGCCGACACCGCCGATCAGGCCGCGCTGGCCCAATGGCATCCGTGCAGCGGCACCTCGGTGGCTTTCACGATCGACGGCCCCAATGCCGACATCGCCTGGTGGCTCTTCGGCGATCCCGACGCGCCGGCGGCGGGGGCGGCGGGCAGCCCCGTGAGCTGGGACTACGGCGCGCCGGGCACCTACCTGGCCGTCCTCATGTTTGGCGACAGCCTGCACTGCCTCGATCCCGTGCCCCTGCTCGTGCAGCTCGACGAGCCGGGCGTGTGGCCCGCCATCGATGCGGCCCTCGTGGCGTGCGACAGCGTGGCCACCGGCCTGTTTGTCAATGCCACGATGACCGATCAGCACATCGCGCAGTTGCTCTGGCTTTCGCCAAACGACACCCTGCAGGCAGCGGATACGCTCGTCGTCCACTGGAGCGCGCCCGACACGATCCGCGTGGGAATGGTCGTACTTACCGAGGAGGGCTGCCGCGACACGGCCCACGCCATCCTCTCGGCCGATCCGATCGGGCCGCCCCTGCCCGATTCGGCGGGCGTGTGCGATTTTCCGACGGCCCTCGGGCTGGATTTGCCGGAAGGCTATGGCTGGACGTGGATGCCTGCCGACCAGGTGGTGGACCCCGCCGCCCCCGACCCGGTGGTGCTGGCGTCCGGCCCGTATGTGGCGGTCATCCAGTCGCAGGCCGTGCCCCAGTGCAGCCTGCGCGACACGGTCGTGGCCTATCGCCTGCCCGAGGTACAAATACAGGCGCCGCCCGACACGGCCCTGTGCGCGGGTGCCGTCGCACTCGAAGCGCTGACCAACGTGCCCGCCTTGGTAGCGTGGTACGTGTGGCCCGATACGGTGCAGGCGGTCGCTACGGGCCCCGCCTGGACGTTCGACCCCGACAGCACGACCACGCTCGTGGTGGTAGCCGAGGCCGAGGGGCTGTGTCCCGCCCGCGATACGGTGCGGGTCTTCGACCTTGCCCTGCATCTGACCTGGCACGACCAGTACCTCATCTGCCCGGGCGACACGATCACCATCGGCGTGAGCACCGACGACACGCTGGCGTGGAGCATCCACTGGCAGCCCGAGGTGTTCATCCTCTCTGCGCCCGATGCCCCCATGATCGTGGTGAGCCCCGATGAGCCTACCCTCTACCAGTTCACGGCCGAAAACGAGGCGGGATGTACGGCTGCGGGCTACGTGGATGTGCAGGTGGCACCGCCGCCGCAAGGCTCGATTACCTATTACCCCTCGACCGTCTATGCTGGAGAAGAGGTGGTGGTGACGCTCGACATGGCGTCGCTGCAGTCGGTGCAGTGGCAGGCGGTGCCGCCCGTGCCCCTCCTCGATGCGGGGCCGGGGCAGGTGCGCGCCACCCTCGACACTACGACCACCTTTACGGCCGTAGCCACCGACTTCCGTGGATGTACGTGGCAGGGGACGGTCACCGTGCCCGTCGTCGGGGCCTGCGACGAGCCGTTCGTCTTCGTGCCCAACGCCTTCACACCCGATGGCGACGGCCTCAACGACGAGTTTCGCGTCTTCGGACCCGTGGTGGAGGTGGTGCTGGTCGTGTACGACCGCTGGGGCGAGGAGGTCTTCCGCACCGAGGACGTCGATGAAGGGTGGGATGGCACCTTCAGGGGCAAGCGACTGCCGCCCGACGTCTATGCCTGGCAGGCGTGGGTGCGCTGCCCGGGAGGGCGCACGGCCGTGTTGAAGGGGAATGTGACGCTGCTGCGATGAGGAAGGTGGTGGGCGAGGAAGATTGAGGGGAAAGCGTGCCGCATTCCAGGCCTGGGGATTCATGTCGTTGACCCGGTACCCGGCTCTTCGTGCAGGGTCGCAACGTTTGTCCCGATCAGGGGGCACACAACGGAATCATCAATGTGCAGCCGATGGGCTTCGTTTCAACATAGCCGCAGCCTGCCCCGAATAGCGAGGCAGGCTGCGGCGTATCGACATCCGGGCAGCGCCCGGTCTCAATCTTCGAATCCTCGAATCCTCCTTTCCTCAGAACTTCACCTCGACCTCCTTGCGCCACACGCGCGTGTAGCTGTGGAGCTCGACGGTGTAGTTGCCCGCGCCGATTTTGCCGAAGTCGATTTCGTAGATGGTATTCACGGGCAGGTCCCACAGCTCGTCGCGGTAAACGATCTTGCCCGTGGGGTCGGTGATGATGAGCTCTTTCAGGTTTTCCTTGATGAGCTCGAAATCGATGTAATAGACGTTGTTCTCTTTGTCCACGAAAAAGGACCAGTCGTCGTTGGTCAGTTCCTTGAGCAGGGGCGCATCATCGTCGGCGTGTACGGATGTTTGGGCCATTGCTCCGCCAGCCAGGCTGAAGAGCAACACACCGAGCAATACACATTTTTTCATCATGGCGATCAAATTTGTTGGGTCGCGAGTTTCACAAACAGCGACAAAAATAGGTTGCGCGCTCAAAAAATCGTTCCCGGATTTCCGTTTTGGCGGAAAAAAATATCAGCTGTCAGACAAAAGACGGAAACGAATTCGGTTTTTGGTGCGCGGCGCACGCCGAGCGGGCAATTCTGCCCGACGAAGCAAACGATCGACCTGCCGGTTTATTGCCGTGGGGCGCCGTTTTGAAGGTCTGCGCGAAGCACCTCGCGGATGTTTTGCCAGATGGGCTCGAGGGTGCGCAAGGCCGTTTCGAGCTCCATCCATCGTGCCGACTCGATGTCCTCTTCGTGCTGCAGCTGCAGCTCGGTGGTCGGGCTCCACATGCGGTACCACCACGTTTTCTTGAGCATGCGCTTTCGAGGCAGGCGATAAGTGTGCCAGGTGTGGGTGAGGAAGCCGTCGAGGCGGCAGGTGAGGCCCGTTTCTTCGGCCACCTCGCGCAGTGCGGCTTGCTCGGGCGTTTCGCCCTCGTCGATTTTGCCTTTCGGCAAATCCCACATGCCGCGGCGATAGATGAAGAGCACCTGCTCGGGCGTCTGTTCGGCGTGGACGACCCCACCGGCCGCTTCGACCAGGTGGAACAGCGATCGGAAATCGGCCCACAGCTGGTCGGGCTCGTCATAGCGCAGGATGACGGCTTCGTAGCGTTGGCTTTTCTCCATCAGGTCCACATAGGGCAGCAGGTGCTTGGGCTTGCCCAGGTACAGGGTGTCGAGGTGCGGCTTGTCCTGCCATTCGGGCAGCGTGTCGCTGGGTCCTGCCAGCACGAGCGGGCGGTCGTTGATGTAGATTTTGTACATTTGGCTCTTCAATTTTTGTGATATGAATGCAGCGCGGCAACTGGCCAGATATCTGTTGCAAATAAAGGCAATCAAACTGGAGCCCGAGGAGCCGTTCACCTGGGCTTCGGGATGGAAATCGCCCATCTACTGCGACAACCGCCTGGCGCTGTCTTACCCCGAGATTCGCACCTTCATCAAGGAACGTTTTGCCGAAAAGGCAGGCCGCTTCGAGCCGTTCGACCTGGTGGCCGGGGTGGCCACGGCCGGCATCCCGCACGGCGTGCTGCTGGCCGATCGGCTCGAAAAGCCTTTCGTGTACGTGCGCAGCAAGCCCAAGGCACATGGCCGGCAAAACCAGATCGAGGGGTTGCTGGAGCCCGGACAGCGCGTGCTGGTCATCGAGGATCTGATTTCCACGGGTGGCAGCGTGCTCAAGGCCGTGGAGGCGCTGCGCGATGCCGGCGCCCAAATTGCCGGCGTGCTGGCCATCTTTACCTACGGTTTTGCGCAAGCGGAAGAAGCCTTTGCCCGGGCAGGCGTAGCCTGGGGCACGCTGACGGATTACCCGACCCTGCTCGAGGAAGCCGTGGCTGCCCATTACCTCGACGAGCGCTGGCTGGCCACGCTCGAATCGTGGCGCAAGGATCCGGCGCGCTGGATGCAATCCGTTGGATAATCCAAAAACCTGAATGTACCCATGTCGATCATCAACAAGGACGCGGAAACCTTTCTCTACCGCTATCTGAACAACGCTTCGCCCACGGGCTTCGAGGCCGGAGGGCAAAAGATCTGGCTCGACTACCTCAAACCCTGGGTCGATGAGGTGGGCGGCGACGACTACGGCACGGCCTACGGCGTGATCAACCCCGGAAAAGACTACCGCGTGGTCATCGAGGCCCATGCCGACGAGATCAGCTGGTTCGTGCATTACATCAGCGACGACGGTTTCATCTACGTGGCGCGCAACGGCGGCTCCGATCCCCAGATCGCTCCATCGAAGCGCGTCAACATTCATACGGCCAAGGGCGTGGTCAAGGGCGTTTTCGGATGGCCGGCCATCCACACCCGCCGCAACGACAGCAAGCTGTCGCCCTCGCTCGACAACATCTTCATCGACGTGGGCGCCAAAGACCGCGACGAGGTGCTGGCCATGGGCATCCACGTGGGCTGCGTCATCACCTTCGAAGACGAGCTCATCACCCTCAACGACCGCTACTACTGCGGGCGCGCCCTCGACAACCGCATGGGCGGCTTCTGCATCGCACAGGTGGCGCGTCTCATCCGCGAGCAAAAGGTCGAACTGCCCTATTCCCTTTACATCGTCAATGCCGTCCAGGAAGAGGTGGGCCTGCGCGGCGCCGGCATGATCGCCCACACCATCAAGCCACACGTGGCCCTGGTGACCGACGTGACCCACGACACGGGCACGCCCCTCATCGACAAGAAGAAGCACGGCGACGTGAGCTGTGGCAAGGGGCCGAGCATCACCTATGCTCCGGCCGTGCACAACAAGCTGCTGCAGCTCGTCGTAGAGGCGGCCGCCGCCGCCGACATCCCCCTGCAGCGCGAGGTGGCCAGCCGCTCCACCGGCACCGACACCGACGCCTTCGCCTACTCGGAAGGGGGCGTGCCTTCGGTGCTCATCTCGCTGCCCCTGCGCTACATGCACACCACCGTGGAGATGGCACACAAAGACGACATCGAGCACGTGGTGTTGCTGCTGCTCGAAACCCTCAAACGCATTGAATACGGCCAGAGCTTCCGCTATTTCTGATCGCCTGCGCGATCTGTGGTTCCAGTTCGTGGATCTGATTTTCTACAGCAACCTCTGGATTGCTGTGGGAGCAGCGGCCATGTACGCCCAGACCATGCTCCTGCTCACGGGCCGCGTGCGCTGGACGCACGGGCTGGCTTTCGTCTTCTTTGGCACGCTGAGCCTCTACGCCCTCCACCGCGTCATCGGCCTGCGCAAGGTCATGGCTTTTGCCGACAAGGGGCGGTACAAGGTCATCTACGAGCATCGCAGCCACATCGTCTTCTACGGACTGGTGGCGATGGTGCTGGGCGCCTGGCATTTCCTCCAGCTTCCGCAAAAAATGCAGCTCTGGGTCGTGCCGGCGGCCCTGCTGGCTGGCGCTTACGTGCTGCCCCTGGGCAGGGGCGGCAGGCGGCTGCGCGACTTTGGCGCCATCAAAATTTTTCTGATCGCGCTGGTGTTTGCCTGGCTGACCGTCTGGCTGCCCGCCCTCGAAGCCGGCATGACCGGCCAGATCGCCACCTGGATCATGCTGCCCGAGCGCTTCGCCTTTCTGTTCGCCATCACCGTGCCGTTCGACATCCGCGACCGCGAAGTGGACCTGCGCAACGACGTGCGTACCCTGCCCGTCCTGCTGGGCCAGCGCACCAGCCTGTGGCTGGCCGAAGGCGCCCTGGTCGTCGTGGCCCTGTGCGTGGCGCTCAACGCCCTCATCGGCTGCTATCCGGGCGGCGTCGTGGCGGGCATGGCTCTCTCGCTCATCAGCACCGCCTGGTGGGTCTGGCTTTCGCCAAAAAAGACCCACGACTACTACTTTACCGGCCTGCTCGACGGCACCATGCTGCTCCAGTTTCTGCTGGTGTGGGCAGGCTGGCATTGGTCGTGAACGCCGCGCTTGTGCGCGTGTCGTCGGGCGCCTATCTTTGGCATATGCGTGAAACGATAGTTTTGTTGGCTATTGCTTTTCAGTTACTTGTCGCGGCAGTCGGCTCTGCCCAGCACTGCGCCTTCACCGGTGGCCGCCCCGCGGCGGAGGTGCCCGCACCCTCCCTGCCCGAAGACGAAATCGTCATCCCGGTCGTGGTGCACATCGTGTGGCAGCAGCCCGAGGAAAACATCCCCGACGAGCGCGTTTTTTCGCAGATCGAGGCGCTCAACGAGGCCTTCGCTGCCCAAAACATCCCCGACGGGTTGGTGCCCAACCTGTTTCAGCCGTTCATCACCGATACGGGCATCCGCTTCTGCCTGGCCACGCGCGATCCCGAAGGCAACCCCACCACGGGCATCGAGCGCCGCCAGACGCCGCTCACCATCGCGCCGGGCGGCACTCAGGAATTGCACTACACCGAGCTGGGCGGCCTCGACGCCTGGGACCCCGACCGCTACCTCAACATCTGGGTCACGCGCTTCGCCGGCGGCATCACGGGCACGGCTACCTTCCCGGAGGAGGCACCGCCCCAGGAGGACGGCGTGGAGATCCACTACGAGTTTTTCGGCAAGGGAGGCACGCCCCCTTACGATCGCGGCATCACCACCGTGCACGAGGTGGGGCACTGGCTGGGCCTGATACATCCCTGGGGGCCGGGCGAGCCCACCTGCGACGAAGACGACGGCCTCAGCGACACGCCCCTTTCCGAAGTCACCTATCAGGGCGAGTGCCCCTTCTGGCTGGTGTTCAGTTGCGGCACGCCCGACATGAGCATGAACTTCATGTACTACACCGACGACGCGTGCATGGCCATGTTCACGCCGCAGCAGCGCGACCTCATGTGGGCCACCCTCAACGGCCCCCGCAGCAGCCTGAAGACCAGCGACGGCTGCGCCTTCACGCCAGTGTCCACCGAGGAAGTCGGCACGTCGCCCTTCCGCCTGTGGCCCAATCCCAACGCGGGTCGGTTCTGGTTCGAAGCCGATACGGGCACCGTGGTCGAGGTGTACGATGTGGCCATGGGGCGCCTGATGCTTCGCCTTTCGGCAAATGCCGCCCGCGAGCAGGTGGCACACGGCCTGCCCAATGGCACCTATGTGGTGGTGTGGCTGCGCGACGGCCGCATCGTGGGGCGGCAGCGCATGTCAGTGTTGCGGTGAAGGGCTGATTTTGCGAAAGCGGATGACCCGGGCTTTCTGGTCGGGTGTGCGCATGTCCAGCACCAGCGAGTCCTCGGTCAGGATGGGCACGCGCACGATGCGCTCCAGCGTGGTGTCGGCATGTGTGGTGTCGCGCGTGTAGAGCAGGTCGCCCTTCAGGTCGTAATAGCCCGCCTCGCGGTAGTCGAGCGTGCTGTGGTAGGTGTAGTGCCCTGCTTCGTCGAACGAAAGGCGGATTTCAGAGGGATCGACGGGCAGCGTGTCGCCCTCTTCGAGCACCACGAGCGCCTGCCACTGGCCGCGCAACATGCGTTCGGGAAAGAAGGTCTCACAGCTTGCCCAGAGCAGGGTACCGGTCACGAGCAGCAGAATCGCGCGTAAGTGCATGGAGCGTCACCTTTTTACTCGTTACGAAATGGTTTGGGAAAAAATTCGCTGATCATTCGAAAACAGCGGCTTTCAGGTGTATTTGTTTGTTACACAGAGTCTCTCGGAGTGCACACTGAGTGCCACTGAGTTTGGTGGAATCGGGTGAATCGGGGCTACCATTTCCTCACGCAAAGCCTGTCCCGAGCATCGGGGCCGCAAAGACGCCACGGTGCGCAACGCCACGTTTTCATAATCTCAATATCGCGCTTTGGCGCGTCTCAACCATCCACTCACCCAATCACTGCCGTGACGCCGAGGAACGTCAGCGCGCCTGCCACGAAGCCGAGCGCCGCCAGCCAGGCGATGTTTTTCAGGTACCAGATGAAGTTGATGCGCTCCATGCCCATGGCGGCCACGCCGGCAGCCGACCCGATGATGAGCATGCTGCCCCCCGTACCGGCGGCATAGGCGATGAAGTGCCACAGCGGGTCGTCCATCGGCTGGGTGTACATGCCCATGGTGGCAGCCACCAGCGGCACGTTGTCGACGATGGCCGAGAGCACACCGAGCAGCATGACCACGATGTTCTGGTTGGGCACCGCGGTCTGCAAGATTTCCGCGAGGTACATGAGGAAGCCCACCGTGTGGCCATTGTGCTCGACGGCTACCGATTCCAGCCCGCCCACTGCCAGCAGGATGCCGAGGAAGAACGTGATGCTTGACAGCTCGACGCGCGACAGGGCCTTGTGGGCCGAATACATGTGGCGTCGCTCTTCGCTGAAATCCTCTTCCGGATGAATGTACTCCGACACCATCCACACGAAACCCAGTGCCAGCATCATGCCCACGTAGGGCGGCAGGTGGGTGATCGTCTTGAAGATGGGCACGAACACCAGCGCGCCGATGCCCACCCAGAGCATCGTCTGGCTCGACAGCAGCAGCTCCTTGTTGCGGGTCATGGATGCGTCCTTCGACAGCTTGATGGGGCCGCGGAAGGGCTTCATGAACGAGGCGATGAAGGCAGGCACCACGATGCACACGATGGACGGCAGCACCAGATGCTCGATCAGCCCCAGCGTGCTCACTTTCTTGCCGATCCAGAGCATGGTCGTCGTCACGTCGCCGATGGGCGACCAGGCGCCACCGGCATTGGCCCCGATCACGGCCATCGAGACGAACCACAGCCGCTCCTGACGGTCGGGCACCAGGCGGCGCAGCAGCGAGACCAGCACGATGGTGGCTGCCAGGTTGTCGAGCGTGGCCGACAGGAAGAACGACAGCACACACAGCAGCCACATCAGCTTGACCTTGCTGGTGGTGGTGATGCGGTTGGTGATGACCGCGAACCCGCGATGCAGGTCCACCAGCTCCACGATCGTCATGGCTCCCAGCAGGAAGAACAGGATCTCGGCCGTCTTGCCCGTATGGTGCAGCAACACCGGATCGAGCGATGAGATCTGGTGCAGGTGATCCACCACCGGCAGCCCGCTGAGCGAGATCAGCGCCCAGATGAGCGCGCCCATGAGCAGCGCCGGCACCGACTTGTCGAGCCGCAACGGATGCTCGAAAACGATGAGCAGATAGCCAATGACGAAAGTGGCAATGATGGCAGTGAGCATGGAGGTTCGAATTGTTTTGGAACAAAATTTTGGCAAACGGCGGCAAAAATAGCCGAAAAACCTGTTCGTAGCGGAATACTTGAAATTTGACGCAGTAATGACCCTCTGGCCCTTGGGTGGCCAGGGCAACCATTGGCGCTTGCGGCACGTTGTTGCCGGTAGAAGCCTTATTTTTGCATGCTTTTTTGAATCGGCTTTCGCCAAACCCGACCCAATGGTACGCATCGGCGCCCTCGAACTCGGCGATTTTCCGCTCCTGCTCGCTCCCATGGAGGACGTGAGCGACCCGCCTTTCCGTGCGCTGTGCAAGCGCCACGGGGCCGATATGATGTACACCGAATTCATCTCGGTCGAAGGGCTCATCCGCGATGCCGAAAAGAGCGTCAAGAAGCTCGACATCTACGACGAGGAGCGACCCATCGGCATCCAGATCTTCGGTGCCGAGCTCGACTCCATGGTGCGTGCCGCCGACATCGTCGAGGAGGCACAGCCCGAGGTGCTCGACATCAACTTCGGCTGCCCCGTCAAAAAGGTGGTGTGCAAGATGGCGGGGGCCGGCATCCTGCGCGACATCCCGCGCATGGTGAAGCTGACCGAGGCCATCGTCAAGCGCACCAGCCTGCCCGTGACCGTCAAGACGCGCCTGGGCTGGGACGAAAACAGCATCTACATCGAAGAGGTGGCCGAACGCCTGCAGGACGTCGGCATCAAGGCGCTGACGATCCATGCCCGCACGCGCAAGCAGATGTACAAGGGGCAGGCCGACTGGTCGTGGATCGCCCGGGTGAAGGAAAACCCGCGCATCCACATTCCCATCTTCGGCAATGGCGACATCGACAGCCCGCAAAAGGCACTCGAATACCGGCGCAGGTATGGGGTGGATGGCATCATGATCGGCCGGGCGGCCATCGGCTACCCCTGGATCTTCCGCGAAATCAAGCACTATTTTGCTACGGGCGAGTTGCTGCCCCCGCCGACCATTTCCGAAAGGGTGGACGCCGCACGCGAACACCTGCGTCGCTCGCTCGAGTGGAAGGGCCCCAAGCTGGGCGTGCTCGAGATGCGGCGCCACTACACCAATTACTTCCGGGGGCTGCCCCACGTCAAGGTCTTCCGCTCGCGCCTCGTCACGGAAGACGAGCCCGACGTGCTCTTTGCCATCCTCGACGAGCTGGAAGCCCATTACATCCGCCTGGAGGAGCAGGGGGCATTGGCCCTGCAAACCACCCAAAACGCCTGATCGTGATTTTCGACATCAAGCCGCACGAGAGAAAACTGTTCCGGATCATCAGCGAGGCCGCGCGCGAGATGGGCGTGCCCGCCTACGTGGTGGGTGGCTATGTGCGCGACCGGCTGCTGCACCGCCCTTCCAAGGACATGGACATCGTCTGCGTGGGCGACGGCATCGAGCTGGCCCATCGGGTGGCCCGGCGGCTGCGGCCCGTGCCGCGCGTGACGGTGTACAAGCGCTTCGGCACGGCCATGCTGCGACACAAGGGCATGGAGATCGAATTCGTGGGCGCCCGCAAGGAAAGCTATCGCGTCGACTCGCGCAAGCCCAACGTCGTGCCCGGCACCCTCGAAGACGACCAGCTGCGGCGCGACTTCACGATCAATGCCCTGGCGGTGAGCCTCAACGAAGCCGACTACGGCACCATCATCGACCCGTTCAACGGCTTGCAGGATCTCGAGCGCAAGATCATCCGCACGCCCACCGACCCCGACAAGACCTTCAGCGACGACCCGCTGCGGATGCTGCGCGCCATCCGCTTTGCCACGCAGCTGAAGTTCACCATCGAGCCGCGCACCTTCGAAGGCATCAAAGCCAACCGCGAGCGCATCCGCATCGTGTCGATGGAACGCATCTCTACGGAGCTGAACAAGATCATCGAGGCCGAGCAACCGTCCATCGGCTTCCTGCTGCTCGACGAGGCCGGCCTGCTGGAGCTCATCCTGCCCGAGCTGGCGGCGCTCAAGGGCGTAGAATACGTCGACAACAAGGGACACAAGGACAACTTCCGCCATACCCTTCAGGTGCTCGACAACGTGGCGCGCCGGTCGAACAAGCTGTGGTTGCGCTGGGCCGCCCTGTTGCACGACATCGGCAAGGCACCCACCAAACGCTTCGAGAAAGGCAAGGGCTGGACGTTCCACGGCCACGACGCCGTGGGGGCGGCCATGGTGCCCCGCATCTTCCGGCGCCTGCGTCTGCCGCTCGACCACAAGATGAAGTACGTGCAGAAGCTCGTGGCCCTGCACCTGCGCCCCATCAGCCTCACGAAGGAAAACATCACCGACAGCGCCATCCGGCGCCTGCTGTTCGACGCCGGCGACGACCTGGAAGACCTGATGATCCTTTGCGAAAGCGACATCACCAGCAAGAACCCGCGCAAGGTGAAGCGCTACCTCGAAAACTACGAGCTGGTGCGCCGGCGCCTGCAGGAGGTGGAAGCCAAGGACCGCATCCGCAACTGGCAGCCGCCCATCAGCGGCGAGCTCATCATGCAGGCTTTTGGCATCAAGCCCTCGCGCCAGGTGGGCATCATCAAGAACGCCATCCGCGAGGCCATCCTCGACGGTGAGATACCCAATCGCTTCGACGCTGCCTGGGAGTTCATGCTGCGCAAAGGGCGCGAGCTGGGCCTCGAACCCGTGATGACGGAGCCGCCCGCCGAAGCCGTGCCCGAAGAAAAGCCTTTGCCCCAAGCCACCGAAAAATCCTGAACCAGACATGAAAGTCCGACCCCATACGTCCCGCCGCGTCAATCTCGTCACGCTCGGCTGCGCCAAAAACCAGGTGGACAGCGAAAACATCGCCACCCAGTTGCGCCATGCCGAATGGGACGTGCGGCACGAGGCTGCCGAAGAAGAGGCCGAGATCGTGATCGTCAACACCTGCGGCTTCATTGATCTGGCCAAGGAGCAGAGCATCGAGACCATCCTCGAATTTGCGGAAGCGAAAAAGGAAGGGCGCATCCAACAGCTCTTCGTGACGGGCTGCCTGTCGCAGCGCTACCGCGACGAGCTGAAGAAAGAGATTCCCGAGGTGGACGACTGGTTCGGCACCATGGACCTGCCCGCCCTGCTGGCCCGCTTCAACGCCGACTACCGGCACGAGCTGCTGGGCGAGCGCCAGATCATGACGCCGCGCCACTACGCCTACCTCAAGATTTCGGAAGGCTGCAACCGCACCTGCAGCTTCTGCGCCATCCCCCTGATGCGGGGCGGCCACGTGTCGCGCCCCATCGAGGAGCTGGTGGCCGAAGCGCGCTACCTGGCGCGCCACGGCACCAGGGAGCTGATGCTCATCGCGCAGGAGCTGACCTATTACGGCCTCGACCGCTACAAGCGCCGCGCCCTGCCCGAGCTGCTGCATGCCCTGGCCGACGTGCCCGGCATCGAGTGGATACGACTGCACTACGCCTACCCGAGCAAGTTCCCGCTGGAGGTGCTCGACGTGATGGCCGAGCGGCCCGAGGTGTGCAACTACCTCGACATGCCGCTGCAGCATGCGGCCGACGGGGTGCTGCAGCGCATGCGCCGCCAGATCACGCGCGCCGAAACGGAAGCGCTCGTGCAAACCATCCGCGAGCGGGTGCCCGGCATCACGCTGCGCACCACCTTCCTGGTCGGCTTTCCGGGCGAGACGGAAGAAGAATTCGAGGAGCTGTGTGCCTTCGTACAGCAGATGGAGTTCGACAGGGTAGGGGTGTTCCAGTACTCGCACGAAGAGCAGACGCGCGCCTACGCCCTCGAAGACGACGTGCCACCCGAGGTCAAGGAAGAGCGGGCAGCGCGCATCATGGAGATCCAGCAGGAGATCAGCTTGCGCAAAAACCTCGACAAGGTGGGCCGTACCTTCAAGGTCCTTTTCGACCGGCTCGAAGATGGCTTCTTCGTGGGGCGTACCGAAGGCGACTCGCCCGAAGTGGACAACGAGGTGCGCGTGCGCGCTGCCGAGCAATACGTGCGCATCGGTGATTTTGCGCATGTGCTGATCGAAGAAGCCACGGAATACGATCTTTATGGTCGGGTCGTGCCCGCCCCTGCCGACTGAACCCGCGGGCCGGCCTGCTGTTGATCCATAAAATGGCGGCCTTATGGAAGACATCCGCGAAGTGTACGAACGCAGCTCTTTTTTGGCGAAAGCCTACAATCCCTTTCACGTAAGTGGGGTGGTGGCCGGCGTGTCGACGCTCGTCATGCTCGGCGGCAAGCTGTTTTACTGGATGGGCTGGCTGGGCGTGTCCCAGAGCTTCCCCTGGCTCACGGCAGCCTCATTCGTGCTCGTGTACGCCATCTTCAACTCGGTGTTCACGCTCAGCAGCAAAAACCTCGATCGCTACATGGGGCGTTCCATCCTGGCGTTCCTGGCGCTCGTCGTCGTCATGTCGGTGTTGGCCCGGCTCATCTCGGGCATGCCCATGGCTGAGGCAGGGACGTACAAGTGGATCTTCTTCGTGCTCACCTTCTGCTACCTCGTGTTCATCTCCATCATGGGCCTGGTGAAACGCATCGTGGCCTATGCACAGCGCGAGGAGTGGAACCAGCCCCGCCTGCGCTACCG
>CAYNYN010000036.1:15894-17419 GCA_964401445.1 uncultured Saprospiraceae bacterium
ATGCCGGGCCAGCTTTTCCTAACCTGTGGACGAGATAAATCCGTCCTACTAAAAACCAGTCCCATGCGTTCCCTTCGCCTCTTCTCGCTCTTCGTAGCCTTGTGGCCCTTGCTTGCCGGCTGCCAGAACGGCCGGCCGGCAACGAACGTCCAGTCATCGGCGGAAGCCGCCTTCCTGCTGACACCGGCCGGCGATACCGTTTGGCGCGTGATCAAGAGCGATGAGGAATGGCGCCGCGAGCTCGACGACATGGCCTACCACGTGCTGCGCGAAAAGGGCACCGAGCGGGCCTTTACCGGCAAGTACTGGGACAACAAGCAAGCGGGGATCTACGTGTGCCGGGGTTGTGGCACGCCCCTGTTTTCGAGCGAGACCAAATTCAAGTCGGGGACGGGCTGGCCGTCGTTCTACCGGCCGATCAACGAATGGTGCGTAGCCGAAAAACCCGATTACTCGTACGGGATGGTGCGCACGGAGGTGCTGTGTGCCGTGTGCGGGGGGCACTTGGGCCACGTGTTCGAAGATGGGCCGCCACCGACCGGCCTGCGCTACTGCATCAATTCGGCCGCGCTCGAGTTCGTGCCTGAAACGGACGAGTGAGCCCGACTCATTCGGTTGCCTCCTCCTGCGGCTCACTGCCGGTGCCAGTCGTCTCGGCCGTTTGCTTTCGGGCCTTGCGCTTCTTGAGTTCCTTCTTGTATTCGTTGTTGCTTTCGTACAGGCAGTACTGCTCGTACTTGTCGCGGTCGAGATCCTTCCAGATGTCCTTGCCGATGTCGCACACCACCACAAGCTCCTCGTAGAGCTTGTTGCCCAGCTCGATGCGTCGTTCGACGGCAATGTCGCGGTCGGCGATGCGGTCGTGCTGCAGGTTGACGGCCTGCTCGAATTCCTTGGCCGCTTCGAGGATGCGGGCCAGCAGCGACTCGTTGACACCCACGTCGGCGAGGAAATCCATTTGCTGGCGTGCTACCCGCACCACACGCCGCGCACAGAAGAGCAGATGCGCGTCGGTCATGTCGCCCAGCTTGGCCGTGCCGAATTTGCGGTAGCGGCCCGAGCGGTTGCTGTACTTGATGGCCACGCGCGTCATCAGGCTGCGTATGGCGGCGCGCAGGCGGTTGGCAGCCTGGTATTTTTTCTCCGTCATGAGCATCTGGTCGCCCAGCAGCTCGTCGTCGTCGGGCAGGTCGCGGAAGCGGTCGGCCAGCGCCTTGAACCGCTTCAGCCGCTCCAGGTCGTAGCCGTATTGCCGAAACGATTCCAGGTCGCGGTGGGCCAGTTGGATGGCCTTCATGGCGCGCAGGTGGAGCTCAGGATCTGAAAAATTGTGCTTGCGGTTGATCGACTGCTTTTTCATCTGTTCAATTTGCCTTTCGGCAAATGTAACCCGGCGGTTGAAAAAACCAAATTTTTTCTCCTGGACAATTTCTTGTTTCTGTCCTGCCTGGAATTTTACTTTTCCGGAAATTTCTGAACTCCATCTTGAGCCCTGTGTCCATTGCGGGAAATGGCTGGGGGTTAG
>CAYNYN010000037.1:0-17299 GCA_964401445.1 uncultured Saprospiraceae bacterium
TTGTGCACGATGGGCATGAGCTGGTCGTCGAGGCGCGAATCGGTCTTTTCCGCTGCCTTGCGCAGGTAGAAAGAGATCAGATCCCAGCCGCGCAGCGCAATCAGAAAGCCGGTCAAAGTGATGGCCAGGCGCAGGGTCAGCATGGCCACCTTCGAAAAGCTGATGGGCAGCAGCAAGGAGGGCAGTACTGCCCGAAACAGCAGGAGCAGGAGAAATGCACTCAGCACCGTGGAAAGCCGAAGGATGAGGTCGGGATCCGTTTCAGCCACCCGGGACAGGATGCGTGCAATGAATCGCAGAACGGGCCGAAGGGCCTGCCGCAACACCAGATGCACCACCCAGGTGAGGAAAATGAGAAAGGCCAGCCCCACGTACTGCCACAGGGCCAGCCCCAACACCTTGCGTTGGCCCCAGCGCGGCATCAGCTTGACGAAGAGGTCGGCCCCCAGCGGAAACACCTCCTTGTGCAGGCGGGGAATGGCCTTGACCGTGGCTTCGCTGTAGTACCACTTGCCGTCGATCTTCTCCACGTACACCTCGGGCAGATCCACCGGAAAAGGCACGTAGCGGGGGCGCCCCAGCGTGTCGGTGTAGTTGGGGTCCCTGGGAATGTCCTGGACGGGCACGTAGAGTCCAAGTCCGTCATAGATCTGCTTCAGCCAGATGGCCAGTTCGGCAGCACGCGTGCTGTCGGCCACGCCATAGAGCGTGCGTGCGGCCAGCTCGGGCCGGTAGCTGTCGGGCTGCAGGTAGTAGAGGTGGCTGTATATCGTGTTGTAGGGAGAGGCCAGGGTGACCTCGGGCCCTTGCTCCCCATCGTTCTGGGCCAGAAGCGTTCCACTTGCGACAAGAAGGGCAAAAAACCACAGACAAGTGCGCGTCCAAAGCGATCCGGATTTGGGCTTCATGGCTTTTTTTGAGGGCAAAAATAGGCCCGGCGCAAATGGCGTGGGAGAGAAATCCAGCCGTGCCGGAAGCAGACGCTCGACCCACCGCGCCAGGGCAACGAACGCCGTCCATCCATCGTCCGTCCCGCGTGCAATCCCCGGTTTTTTTGTAAACCCTTGTTTGTTTGAAACATTTTGTTTTAAATTTGCCATCCCGATCGGACGCTTGGAAACCAGAATGGTCGAAATTCAAAAAACAGCAGTCATGAATGGTTTCCAATCTTTCGTCCGTGACAACTGGGTTCGTTTGCTCATCCTGGGCGTCCTGGTGTGGCTCAGTGTCCAGCGCCGCGTCTCGCTCGAACTCAATCTCGTGCTGCCTCCTGCCACCACCCCTGCTCCTGCCTCGACCCAGCCCGAGCCTTACGAGATGACGGAAACGGTGCAGCCGTCTGCGCTGCCCTCGTCTGCGCCCCCTGCCGAGCAGGCCACGCTGAGTCCGGTGCCGGGCCTGCCCGTGGCGACCGACCGGCCGCCGGCGGCCACGGCGCTTTCTGCCGGCCGCATCCAGGCATTCGTCGAGCGGTTCGGTCACGTGGCCGCTACCGAGGAGAAAAAATTCGGCGTGCCGGCCGCCATCATTCTCGCCAACGGCTTGTACCAGAGCCGCGCCGGCACCAGCGAGGCCGTCACGCGCGGCAACAACTACTTCGCCTTGCCCTGCACGTCCGACTGGAAGGGAGCCACGATCAGCCTGGGCGGCAAATGCTACCGCAGCTACGACAACGCCTGGCTCAGCTTCCGCGACCACAGCAAGTTTCTGGCCCCATGGGCCATGCGCCTTCCGGCAAATGACCTCGACGGCTGGGCCCGCGTGCTCGAAAGCGAAGTATATCACCAGCCGGGACTGGCCGAACGGCTGATGGAGCTGGTGCGCACGGCGGCCCTCCAGCCATAGACAGGCCCTCTTTCTGCGCCTTTCGGCAAATGCCACCCGCAGGGCGGCGGCAGGCACAGCGGTTTCCGGGCAAGGTGCCCTATCTTGCCCGGAAAAATTTGTTGCCATGCGTACGCTGATGTTGATGATGGTGGTGTGGCTCGGCCTGCAGCCGGTAGCCGCACAAAAACCCGCCGATCTCCTCCAATCGGGCCCCATGGTGGGCTATGCCGAGATGCGCGAGGTCATGCTCTGGGTGCAGACGACCCGCCCGGCCGTGGTGTTCTTTGCCTACTGGCCCGAAGGGCAACCCGATTCCGTGCACTACACCGACATGTACGAGACGCGCAAGGAGGAAGCCTACACCGCCCATCTCGTCGCCGACGAGGTGGAGCCCGGCCGCACCTACGAATACCAGCTGTACCTGAACAAGCAACCCGTCAAGCTGGCCTGGCCCGCCCGCTTCAAGACGCCACCCCTCTGGCAGTGGCGCACCGACCCGCCCGAGTTTACGGTGGCCACGGGCAGTTGCGCCTACATCAACGAGCCGCCCTACGACCGCCCCGGCAAGCCCTACGGCGGCGAGTACGAGATCTTCACTTCGATCTATGAGCAGCATCCCGACATCATGCTGTGGCTGGGCGACAACACCTACCTGCGCGAGGCCGACTGGTTCTCGTGGACGGGCATCGTGAAGCGCTATACCCACACGCGTTCACTGCCCGAGATGCAGCCCCTGCTGGCCAATGCCGCCAACTACGCCATCTGGGACGATCACGAGTACGGACCCAACGACGCCGATCGCACCTACGTGCACAAGGACAAGACCTTGCGCGCCTTCCAGCTCTTCTGGGGCAATCCCTCCTACGGCCTGCCCGGCGCCTGCGGCCCCAACGGTATCACCAGCTACTTCCAGTGGGGCGACGTCGATTTCTTCCTGCTCGACAACCGCTGGTTCCGGCCGCCCAACGACTGCAAGACCTGTGAAAAGACGATCCTCGGCAAGGAGCAGCTCGAATGGCTCATCGAAGCGCTGGCCGCCTCGAAGGCCACCTTCAAGCTGGTGGCCGTCGGCGGGCAGGTGCTCAACACCGTCGAGCGCTGGGAGACCTGGGCCAACCTCGCACCCGAAGAGCGCAACTACCTGCTGGGCCGCCTGGCCGCCGAGGGCGTGCGCAACGTCATCTTCCTCACCGGCGACCGCCACCACACCGAGCTGAGCAAGTTCGTCAACGAGCAGGGCTGGACGGTGTACGACCTCACCAGCTCGCCGCTCACCAGCAGCTCCGGCCCCCGCGACGAGGTCAACAAGCTGCGCGTGCCCGGCACGCTCGTCACCAAACGCAACTTCGTCACCCTCACCTTCAGCGGCCCCCGCAAACAGCGCACCTGCACCCTGCGCTGCTTCGACGCCCAGGGGAAGGAGCTGTGGCAGTACGTGATCGAGGCGGAGTGAGTGCGGCTCGAGCTTGCCGGCATCATCCTTCATGGTGCCGGCAAGCGCCCCCTCACACCTTCCACATGAACTCCACGAGGTTGACGTCGGAGGGCAGTTGGAGTTTTTTGCGCAAGCGGTAGCGGCTGGCCTCCACGCCGCGCACGGTGATGTTGAGCAGGGCGGCGATCTCCTTGGAGGTGAGGTTCATGCGCAGGAAGGCGCACAGCTTGAGGTCGTTGGGGGTGAGCTGCGGGTATTTTTCGCGCAGGCGGGCGAGGAAGTCGTGGTGCACCTCGTCGAAGTAGCGGGCGAACTGTTCCCAGTCTTCTTCGAGGCTGTTGTCGGTGCGCACCAGCTGTAGCAGCCGGCGTATTTCCTGGCGCACCTCGTCGGGCAGCGCTTCGTTGTACTGGCTGAGCTTGCCGAGCGTGGTCTGTATGCGCGACAGCATTTCGCCTTTTTGCACCAGGTGCATGGTGAGGGAGGCGAGCTGCCGGTTTTTGTGCTCGATCTCGGCTTGCAGCTTCTCCTGCCGGATGCGCTCGGTGGTGGCTTTCAGCTCTTCCTGTCGCTGCTGCTCCTGCTCGATGGCCGAGTGCAGCTCGGCGCGCTCGCTCTCGAACCGGCGGCGCTGGCTCCACAGCACCCCGCCAATGGCGCCCAGCACCAGCGTCAGCCAGAGGGCCATGGCCCACGGACGCGCATACCAGGGCTCTTCGATCTCGAACGAGAAGGTGGTCTCGGGGCTCAGTACGTGGCCGGCGCGGGCCTGTACGCGGAAGGTGTATTTGCCTGCCGGCAAATGGGCGAACTCGCGCTCGGGACGCGTGCTCCAGGGCGTCCACGTATCCTCGAGGCCATCCATCCGGGTGCGGTATTGCACCATCTCGGGGCGCACGTAATGAGTCGCGGCAAACGAAAAGCGCAGCCCGCGCGTGCGTGCGGGCAGCACGGGCAACGGCAGCCGTTCGGCACCGAACCCGCCAAAAAGGATGCTGTCGGGGCTGCTCGTGAAGCGCACTTCGTGCAGGATGACGCGCAGGTTGGCGGAGGTGGTGTCGTAGCGCGCCGGGTCGAAGTGCAGGAAGCCGCGTTCGGCACCGAAAAGAATGTGGCGACGGTCCCACGGAAAGATGTGTTCGAATCCGGCTACGAGCTGGCCGGTCAGCTCCGGGATGCGGTGGGCGGCAACCCGCTTGCGCACGCCCTCGTCGGTCACCTCGATCACGCCCGCCTCGTTGTCGGTCACGAACCAGATGTCGCCCCAGGCGCTTTCGCGCAAAAACTGGACGTGGCCCCAGCCCGTCAGGGCGGAAAAGGCCGAATCGCAGACGAACGTGTCGCGCGCGGCCAGATACCGGTACACGCCGCTGCTGGTGCCAAACGCCACGCCGTCGCCAATGCGGAAAACGGTGTTGTGCAGGTCGGAAGGCAGGCCGGCGCCATGCCCGTACAGCCGCCAGCGCACCGAGTCGCGGCGCGGCGACAGCCAGATGCGATAGACGCCGCGGTAAGGATGGGCCATCCAGAGCGTCGTGTCGTTTTCCTCGACGAGGTAGCGGCTCGACTCGCTGAGCCCTTCGAGATGGCCTGCCCACCGGAAGCTGCCCTCCTTACGTGCGTACCACTCCAGGCCCGAGTAGGTGCCGCTGACCAGGCCGCCGGGCAGGTCGAGAAAGTTCCACGTGCCGCTTTTGCGGAAAAGTGGCGTGGCCTGGCTGCCGTCGATGAGGAAGGCGCCTTCGTGATGTCCCATGAGCAGGTGACCCTCGTGCGTGCTGAGGTGCCACACCTGGCCCCTGCTGCCCTGCACCATCTCCGTTTTCACGCTGCCTGCCAGCGCCTGCCGCCCCCCCTCGACCCGGTACAAGCCGCTGGCCGTGCCCAGGTACAGGTCGCCATCGTGCATGGCTGCGGCATAACCCGTAGCCTCTTCGGGGTCGGGAATGAGCCAGGTGAACGCATCGTTCAGTGCGACGAAGCTGATGCCGTTGTCGAGGCCGAGCCAGACGTGGCCGGCGCGGGTGGCAGCCACGCTCAGCACGCTGCTCTTTTGCAGGCCGCGTTTGCGGTCGATCTGCTGGACGATGCGAAAGGAATCGATCACGACCAGACCTGCGCGCGACGTGCCCAGCGCCAGGCGCCCGTCGGGCAGCCGCGTGCTCGAGTAGATGGCCCATTCCCTGAGCCGTTCGTTGATAGGGGTATTGACCGGCCGGAAGGCCTGTTCGTCGAGCCACCACAGGCCGTCTTCCACGGTGACGATGAGCGTTTTGCCGGAAGGCAGGTCGAACGAGGCGCAGATGGGGGAAGCAGGCTTTTTCGGGTAGTCGAGCGGGCGCCAGCCGCTCCCTTCGAACAGGAAGAGCTGCCCCTCGGCGGTCTGCAGGAAGGGGCGGCCCTGCCAGGTGCCGAGATACCAAAGAGGGGCGCCAAAGGTGTAGACGTCCATGGTGTCGCGGGCCGCGTCGTAACGCATCACGCGCCAGTTGGTGCGCAGCCATATGGCGTCGTCGGATCCGGCGAGGATGGTCCAGACGTCTTCGAAGCGCCGGTGCGCTTCCGGCACGCGCGTCGTCAGGTCGTGCCATTGCAGTACGCCCCGCTCGTCGGGTGCGAACCAGCCCACCATGCCCTGGGCGCCTACCCAGATGCGTTCATCCGCGTCGATATGCACGGAGCGGGCTACCGTGCCGTTGGGCACGGGCCAGCGGCGCCACCACTGACCGTCGAATTCCAGGAGTCCGTCGTTGTTGGCAAAGTACACCCTGCCGTCAGATCCTTCTGCGATGTCCCATGTCTGGGTGCCCCCGCCGTACTGCTGGCGCGTGTAGTTGTGCAATACGGGCAGTGCGATGAACGATTCCTGTGCCGTGAGGATGAGTCGTGCGCACAGCAGCAGGATGACGAATGCGTGCCTTGGCCAAACCATAGGCCAATATTAGGCCATGCAGGCCAAATGTAGTAGTCATGCAGTAGTCGGAATAGCGGATTGCAGTAGTGGTATTTGCCGATGGTGTAGGGATGAAGTAGGAAAATATTTGGTAGATGGGCATTATGTGTCGAACTTTGTTTTGTAATGATTTTGCCTGACACAAGAAATTGTGGGTGAAGGGATGTGAAATGCCCCGGGCAAAAGCCAGATGAAGTAATCAAAACAATCAAAAATAGTAGGTATGAAACGACTGCTACTCTCCTCATTCCTGTCGATGCTGATGTTCGGCCTCGTGGCCCAGACGACGATTCTGGACTTCGAGACGCCTGCCACTTCGACCACCTTCCAGTACTTTGGTAGTACGCTCGAAGGGCAGCTCAGCGAGCCTGTCGGCAACCCCGATCCTTCGGGTATCAACACCAGCGACAGTGTGGGCATTCACGTGAAGCCCGCCGGTGCCCAGACCTGGGCCGGCATGTTCTCGAACCCCGATCCGGCCACGCCGATCGACGTGACCACCGACCATCAGGTGTGCATCAAGGTGTACTTCCCCGCAGCGGGCAACCTCGCGCTCAAGCTCGAAGGCTCGTCCGACGGTCCCAACTGGATCCGTACCATGGAAGTGACCGAACCCAACACCTGGACCGAGCTGTGCTACGACGCGACGCTGCCCTCGATCGAGGATCCCTTCCAGCCGGCGGCTGGTCATGTGTATCCGCGCGTGGTGCTGTTCTTCGACTTCGGTGCACCGGGCGAAGACAAGACCTACTACTTCGACGATCTGATCGTGAAGCCCGGTGGCGGCGCTTCCGAGTTCGACGTCACCTTCAGCGTGGACATGAACGAGTATGCCGGTTCGTTCACGCAGGTGTACGTGAGCGGTACGTTCAACGACTGGTCGGGTGATGCCAACCCGCTGGCCGACGACGACGGTGACGGCGTATGGACGGCTACCTATCCGCTGCCCGTCGGCACCCACGAATACAAGTTCACGCTCGACAACTGGGCCGCCCAGGAAGAATTCAGCGGCACCGAGACGTGTACGGTGACCGATCCGAGCGGTCAGTACACCAACCGCCTGCTGGTGGTGGATGCCGACAAGGACCTGCCTACCGTGTGTTTCAACAGCTGCTATGCCTGCGGCCAGAGCGTCAAGATCACCATCATGCTCGGCGCGCAGCACATCACCGTGTCGCCGGAAGGCCTCTACATTGCCGGTGGTGGCAACTTCGGCAACCCGGGCGACTACCCCTTGAATGACGACGATGGCGACGGCATCTGGACTGCTACCTTCGAGCGCGAGCTGGGCTTCTCCTCGTACTATACCTTCACCAATGGCGCCTGCCCCGACTGGAGCTGCAAGGAAAATATCGCCGGCCAGGACTGCGCCAACCCCGACCACTTCAACGACCGCCACATGGGCCCCATCATGCAGGATACCACCATTGCCACCTGCTTCGGCCTGTGCACCGACAATGCCGACTGCGGCACCGTCGAGGAAGCCAATGTCACCTTCCAGGTGGACATGAACAACTACTCGGGCTCGTTCACCACGGTCTATGTGGCTGGCTCGTTCAACGGCTGGTCGGGTGATGCCAACCCCCTTGCCGACGACGATGGCGACGGCATCTGGAGCGGCACCCTCACCCTGGTGCCGGGCGAATACGAGTACAAGTTCGAAGTGGACAACTGGAGCGACGACGAGAAATTCAACGACGGCGATCCCTGTACCGTCACCGACCCCAGCGGCCAGTTCGTCAACCGCTACATCGAGGTGACGGGCGACACGACGGTCTGCTACCTGTGGATGAGCTGTGATGCCTGTGGCACCACCGGCACCGAAGAGCAGTTCGTGACCGACCTGTTCGAGCTGATGCCGACGCTGGCCACCGACCAGGTGCGCGTCGTATTCAACCCGCAATACGGTACGGCTCAGGCCAACCTGCAAGTGATGGACATCAGCGGCCGCATCCTGCAGTCGCACGTCATGACGACTTCGGGCGACTACCGCCTCGACGTACACGCCCTTCCCGCCGGACTGTACTTCGTACAGGTGCTTTCCGACGACAAAGTGGCTACGCGCCGCTTCGTGAAGCAATAATGATACAGACGTTGGACCGGTACGTGCTGCGGCACGTCCGGTCCCCCCTTTTTTCCTCTCATTCCCTGCTGACCTGAATCATTGGCAATCGACCACTTTGCTCACTGCTTGCTGCCCGCGATGGCAGCCGGCATGAGGGAGTTTTATTATCAAAAAAATACAAAATGACAGATTGGAGAAGCAAACTGGTGGCCCTTGCCATCTGGCTGTGTCCGGCCGTGTTGGCCGCTCAGATACAGGTAAGTGGCCAGGTGACGGAAGCCGGCACGGGCACCCCCTTGCCCGGGGTCACCGTCATGGTAAAAAACACCAGCACGGGCACCGTGACCGATCTCGATGGCAACTATACACTCGAAGTTCCCGATGGTGACGCCGTGCTGGTCTTTTCCTTCCTCGGCTATCGCACCACGGAGGTGCCCGTGCAGGGGCGCAGCCGCATCGACGTGGTGCTCGAGGAAGACATACAGGAGCTCCAAGAAGTCGTAGTCGTGGGCTACGGCGTGCAGAAGAAGAGTGTGGTGACGGGCGCCATCGCCAAGGTGAAGGCAGAGGAACTCGAAAACATGCCGCTCACCCGCATCGAGCAATCGCTGCAGGGCCGCACCTCGGGCGTGCTGGTGACCAACACCTCGGGCCAGCCCGGTGCTGGCGCCGTGGTCCGCATCCGCGGTACCACGACGATCAACAACTCCGATCCACTCTACGTGGTGGACGGTGTGCCTATCGGTGGCGGCATCGACTACCTGGCGCAAGGCGACATCGAAAGCATCGAGGTGCTCAAGGATGCCGCTTCGGCTGCCGTGTATGGCGCGCGTGCGGCCAATGGCGTGATTCTGGTGACGACCAAAAAGGGCAAGCAGGGCCAGGCACGCCTCAACTACAACACCTACTATGGCGTGCAAAACCCCTGGCGCAAGCTGTCGCTGCTCAACGCACGCGAATATGCCATCCTGATGAACGAGTCGTTTGCCGCTGCCGGCGACGACATCCCCTTCCCCGACCCCGACGCCCTGGGCGAAGGCACCGACTGGCAGGACGAGGTGTTTCACTACAACGCGCCCATCAGCAACCACGAGCTCAGCCTCACCGCCGGCAACGAGCAGTCGAGCTATTTCGCCTCGTTCAGCTATCTGGACCAGGAAGGCATCGTGTCGCAGAGCGACTCGCGCTACCAGCGCCTCACGGCACGTATCAACTCGACCCACAAGGTGGGCAGCCGCTTCAACTTCGGTCAGACGCTCAGCTACACGCGCACGCGCGGCGTGTCGGTGGCCGAAAACACCGAGTTCGGCTCGCCGCTCAGCCGCGCCATCAACATCGACCCCATCACACCGGTCTATGAGACCGACCCCGACGAGCTGGCCGACCCGCGCTATGCCAACAACTGGGATGCGCTGGTGCGCGATGACCAGGGCCGCATTTTTGCGATAAGCAAATACGTCACTTCCGAGATCGTCAACCCCGTGGCCGCACTGCTCGTGCAGCAGGGCTACGGCTGGAGCGACAAGATCGTGGGCAACGTATTTGCCGAGTACGAGCTGCTCGATGGCCTCAAGCTGCGCAGCAGCGTCGGCGCCGACATTGCCTTCTGGGGCGGTGAGAGCTTTACGCCCATCCACCACCTCAACGCCTCCAACTTCGCCACCCAGACTTCCTACAACCGCGGACAGAACCGGGGCTTGTACCTGATCCTCGAAAACACCATCTCCTATCAGAAGGTGTTCGGTGCGCACGACCTGGCCGTGGTGGCAGGCACCTCGGCCGAGCGCAACCGCGGTCAGGGCCAGAGTGGCACGCTGACCGACCTGCCCGTAGACAACATCGACGACGCCTCGCTCAGCCTGCCTGCAGCCCCCGACAACCAGTTCTTCTGGGGCTACGAATACGAGACGCGCCTGGCTTCCTACTTCGGCCGCGTCAACTACAACTACGCGCAGAAGTACCTGCTGTCGGTCGTGTTGCGCGTCGACGGCTCGTCCAAGTTTGGCACCAACAACAAGTTTGGTTTCTTCCCCTCGGTATCGGCCGGCTGGGTCATCAGCGAAGAGCCGTTCTGGGCGGCGAGCAGCCCCGTGAAGTTCCTCAAGCTGCGCGGCTCGTGGGGCGTCAATGGCAACAACCAGATCGGCGACTTCCTCTATGCCTCGACCGTGGGCGGTGGCCGCTACTACACTTTCGGCGTGGGTGACGTGCTGACCGACGGCGTGAGCCCCAACGCCATCGCCAACCCCGACCTGCGCTGGGAGCAGACCACCCAGACCAACTTCGGCTTCGACGCGCGCCTGTTCCGCAACTGGTCGCTCACCTTCGACTACTATCGCAAGGAGACGACCGACATGCTGCTCGGCGTCGAGGTGCCCGGCTACGTGGGCAACGTGGGCCCCGTAGGCAACATCGCCTCGATGTTCAACGAGGGCCTCGAGCTGGAGGTTGGCTTCGACAAGCAGGTGGGAGAGTGGAACCTCAGCCTTTCGGCAAACGGCTCCCACGTGCGCAACGAAGTCACCTTCCTGACCAATGAAAAGACCTTCCTGCCCGGTCAGCGTTTCGGCCCGCAGGGCCTCGAGATCACGCGCACCACGGTGGGCTACCCCATCGGCCATTTCTTCGGCTACAAGACCAACGGCATCTTCCAGACCGAGGAGGACGTGCTGGCCTACACCAATGCCGATGGCGACCCGCTGCAGCCCGACGCCGCCCCCGGCGACTTCCGCTGGGTGGACGTCAACGGCGACGGCCAGATCAACGAAGACGACCGCACCTTCATCGGCGACCCCACGCCCTCGTGGACGTATGGCGGTACGGCCAACGTCTCGTGGCGCAACTTCGAGCTGACCTTATTCGCACAGGGCGTGGCCGGCAACCAGATCTACAACGCCACGCGCCGCTTCGACCTGCCGGCGGCCAACTACCGCGCCGACGCCCTCGGCCGCTGGACGGGCCCGGGCAGCACCAACGAGTATCCGCGCCTGATCAAGACCGACCCCAACCGCAACTTCAGCCGCAGCTCGGACTTCCACGTGGAGCCGGGAGCCTACTTCCGCATCAAGACGCTGCAGCTGGCCTGGAACCTGCCTGCCGAAACGGCACGCCACCTCGGCATGCAGCGCGCCAAGGTGTACGTCATGGCCAACAACCTGTACACCATCACAAAGTACACCGGCTTTGACCCCGAGATCGGTGCCAGCTTTGGCGTGGACCGCGGTATCTATCCGCAGCCCCGTTCCTACATGGCCGGCATCAACGTGACGTTCTGACGATCCTTTTGCTTTCGCAAAACACAAAAAATTGCAACCGATGAAATCCATCAATATCTATCGCGTCGCCTGGCTGCTCCTGCTGCTCATCCCCGTTTCGTGCGGGCGCGACTGGCTGGAGGTGAAGCCACGCGGCACGCGACTGGAAACCAATTTCTATCAGACGGAGGAGGAGCTGTTCCAGGGTCTGGTGGCCGTGTACGACGTGCTGCAGTGGGGCGGCACCAACGGCTGGACCATGATGCTGGGGCTGCTCAACGCCGCTTCCGACGACTGCTTCGCCGGCGGCTCCGACGCTTCCGACCAGCCCTCGTGGGTGGCATGGGACCAGTTTACCCTGACGCCTACGCTCGGCCCCCAGGAAGGGTTGTGGATCCGCGGCTTCGCGGGCGTGTATCGCGCCAACCTCATCCTGCAAAAGATCGATGAGGCCCCTGCCGACATCCCCGAATCGTCCAAGAACCGCTTCCGCGCCGAAGCCAAGTTCCTGCGCGCGTGGTTCTACTTCGACCTGGTGCGCCTGTTCGGCAACGTGCCCCTCATCACCAAGCCATTGGGCGGCGACGAGTTCTTCAACCAGACGCAGGCCAAGCCTGCCGAGATCTACGCCCAGATCGAGCAGGACCTGCGCGACGCCATCAATACCTTCGAGCTGCCCGAGACCGTCTCGCCCGACGAGCTGGGGCGCGTGACCAAGGGCGCAGCCAAGGCCCTGCTGGGCAAGGTCATCCTCTATCAGAACGACGAGAGCCGCATGCTCGAGGCTGCCGACTGGTTCGAGCAGGTCATCAACTCGGGCCTGTATCACCTCATGCCCAACTTTGCCGACATCTGGAAGGAGAGCGGCGAGTGGGGCCCCGAGTCGGTCTTCGAGATCCAGCACTCCGACAACCGCCCCGGCGACTGGGGATGCTGCTTCGCCACCGGCCCCGTCAACAGCAGTACCGAAGGCAACTACAACGTCCAGTTCTTCGGCATGCGCGACTATCAGGGGCCCATCTACGCGCCGGGCTGGAGCTTCTGCCCCGTGACGCCCGACCTGGTGGATGCCATGAAGAACGATCCGCGCTTCGTGCACACCATCATCGACGGGCAGGCGCTCAAGGATCAGGGGGCTACCTACACCGAAGGCTACCAGAACACGGACTACTTCATCCGCAAGTACGCGCCGCTGCAGGAAAACCAGGCCACCGACGGCGTCGTCGCGCTGGAGTGGAACAACAACGAGCGCGCCATCCGCTTTGCCGACGTGCTGCTCATGGCCGCCGAAGCCATCGTGCGTGGCGGCGGCGACGAGGCCAAGGCGCGCCAGTACCTCAATCAGGTGCGCGCGCGCGTGGGCCTGCAGCCCGTCACCAGCAGCGGCCAGGACCTGCTCGAGGCCATCTACCGCGAGCGCCGGCTCGAGCTGGCCACCGAAGGACATCGCTTCTTCGACCTGGTGCGCACGGGCCGGGCTGCCGAGGTGCTGGGCCCCTATGGCTACGTGGAGGGCAAGCACCAGTGGCTGCCCATCCCGCAGCGCGAGATCGACCTGGCCGACCCCGGCACGCTGGTGCAGAACCCCGGCTATTGACGCCCGCGAGCACCGGCACTGCGGCCACGCAGGGCCGGTGCCACGTTCATTTCTCATTTTGAATAATGAAAAAGACCGCAACCATGCGTTTCACCAAAAACATACTCTGGCTGGCAAGTCTGCTCTGGCTGGCGGGATGCGCCCCCCAAGAGCTCGACAAGATCGATATCGGCCAGCCGCCTCAGGAGGTGACCTTCGACATCCTGACGACCGACCACCCCAACCGCTTCATCCTGCGCAACACCACGCCCAACACGTTCCTGCACCTGTGGGATCTGGGCAACGGCATCAAGGCCCAGGGTGAAGAGGTGGAAGCGTATTACCCGCTGAAGGGCACCTACACCATCACCTTGCGCGCCTTCAACCGCGGCGGCTCGGCCACGGGCAGCCAGGAGCTCGTCGTGCCGCAGGACGACCCCGACGCCTGTCAGGGCCACCCGCTCATCGAGTACCTGAGCAACTGCGACCAGAAGACCTGGAGGCTCAAGCCCGTAGCAGGTGCGCTGTGGGTAGGGCCCGACCCCGCCACCACCTGGTGGGCCAACAGCGACGCCGATGTGGCTGCACGCCCCTGTGCCTTCAACGACGAATGGATTTTCTTCAAGGACGGCACCTTCCAGTACGATACCAAGGGCGACGTGTGGGCCGAGCCCTACATGGGCTTCAACTTCGAGTGCGTGGCCGAGGGCGACCTGCCACCCAACGTGCAGGCATGGGGCTCGGGCACCCACCAGTATCAGGTCAGCGGCGACGACCCGCCCAAGCTCACCCTCATCGGGCTGGGTGCCTTCATGGGGCTGCCCAAGGCCGCCAATGGCGCCGAAGTGACCGAGCCCCAGCAGTCGGTCACCTACGACGTGGTGTACTGGGAAAACGACGAGCTGGTGCTGGAGATCAACTTCGGGCCGGGATACTGGCGATTCACCTTCACTGCAAACTGAAACTTCGATGAAGCTAGTAAAAACGAGGGGCGTCGGGCTTTGGCTCGGCGCCACCCTTTTGTTCCTTTTTGCCTGTGGGCAAGGGGTGGAGGCCCCTCAGGCACAGCAGTGGCAGCTCGTCTGGGCCGATGAATTCGACTACACGGGCCAACCCGACACGACGCGCTGGGCCTACGATCTCGGCGACGGCTGCCCCCATCTGTGCGGCTGGGGCAACAACGAGCTGCAGCACTACACCAACCGGCCCGAGAACGTCCGGATCGAAGACGGCCTGCTCGTCATCGAAGCCCATCGCGAGCCATTCGAAAATCGCGAATACACCTCCACGCGCCTGGTGACGCGCGGAAAGGCCTCATGGCTGTACGGCCGCATCGAGGCGCGGGCCCGTTTGCCGAAAGGCAGAGGCACCTGGCCGGCCATCTGGATGCTGCCCGACGACATGAGCGACGGCTGGCCCCTCTGTGGCGAGATCGACATCATGGAGCACGTCGGCTATCTGCCGGATTCCATCTTTGGTACCATCCACACCCGCGCCTTCAACCACCTCGAAGGCACGCAGCGCGGCGACAGGGCCTATGTGCCCGACTGCGAGGAGGCCTTCCACGTCTATGCCCTCGAGTGGGATGCCGACAGCCTGCGCTGGTTCGTGGACGAGCAGCAGTTTTTTGCTTTCGCAAACGAAGGCTCGGGCAAGGAAGCCTGGCCGTTCGACAAGCCGTTTCACCTGCTCGTCAACCTGGCCGTGGGTGGCAACTGGGGCGGCAAGATGGGCGTGGACACCACGATCTGGCCCCAGCGCTTCCTCGTCGATTACGTGCGCGTGTACCAGAAAGAAAGTGCGCGACAATAAATCTTTGCGCAGTCGACAAACTTTTTTGTCCTGCAACGTTGTCATTGCACCGACGACCATGCAGACCTTTCACAAACAATCCTCAGCAAGATGCTTCCACTCCAAAAAACTGTGACGCGATATCTCACCATGCTTTCCGCCCTCGCGACGGGGGCGCTGCTATGGAGCGGCTGCCCGGACAAGCCCCAGCCGCCGACCGAGTTGCCGGGCGTGGCCGTCAACGACATCACCCGCTTCGAAGGCGATGACCTGACCGATTTCGTGTTCCAGATCGGACTGCTCGAAGCCTCCGACCAGACGGTGCGCATCACGTACGAGACGGCCGACGGTACGGCCGTCGCCGGTGAAGACTACATCGCCACGTCCGGAACGGTGGAGATCAGCCCCGGCACGACCACGGCCGAGGTGGGCGTGCAGGTCATCGGCGATACCCTGCGCGAAGATGACGAGACGTTCTACCTGGTGCTGACGGGCGTAGAAGGCGCCAAGCTCAACACCACGCAGGCCACGGCCCACATCCGCAACGACGACACCTTCCTGCCGATCGACGACACGGGCTACACCACGCCCGACCACTACGACGGCTACACGCTCGTGTGGGCCGACGAGTTCGAGGGCAGCCAGATCGACCCCGACAACTGGACGCACGACATCGGCGGCCATGGCTGGGGCAACAACGAGCTGCAGTACTATACCGACAGCGAGAACAACTCCTTCCTCACCCAGGGCAAGCTGGTCATCGAGGCACGCAAGGAACAGGTGGGCGCCAACGGCTACACCTCGGCGCGCCTCATCACGGCACACAAGCAGTCGTTCCAGTTCGGCCGCATCGACATCCGGGCGCGTTTGCCGAAAGGCAAGGGCATCTGGCCCGCACTCTGGATGCTCGGCGATTCATTCTGGACGATCGGCTGGCCCGCCTGTGGCGAGATCGACATCATGGAGCTGTTGGGCCACGAGCCCAACAAGGTGTACGGCACGGCCCACTGGGGGCCCCAGGGCGCGTCTACCAGCCAGCACATCTCGGGCAGCTATACGCTCTCGGGCGGCAAAGATTTCAGCGAGGAGTTCCACGTGTTTTCCATCATCTGGGAACCCAACAAGATCACCTGGCTGGTGGACGATGTGCCCTATCATCAGCTCGGCCCCAGCAACACGGGCGGCAACTGGCCCTTCAACGACACGTTTTTCTTCCTCATGAACGTGGCCGTGGGCGGCAACTGGCCCGGCAACCCCGACGGCACGACCCAGTTCCCGCAGCGCATGTACGTGGACTACGTGCGGGTGTTCCAGCAGTAGCGCATTGGCGCATGGCTTTCGCCAAAAAGCCCTCGGCACGCGTGTCGAGGGCTTTTTCGTTTTTGGCTGCAGGCAAGGAATGTCAATCGTTTTGTTTTTTATCCTGCATCTAAAGGGGAATTTTTTGCAAAAAATCGTTGTGTATAAACCTATTTGTTTTATCTTTGTCACCGATATGTTTCGCTCACAAACTTTTGCTTCCCATGGTGAACAAAGAAGACCGCAAGAAACTCAACGACCGCTTCATCCACGTCTTCGGCCTGCTCGAGGCACGGGGTGAAATCGTGAAAAACGACCGCAACGGCAAAGGTGTGGGCGACTTCGCCGAGCGCATCCTGGGCAAGCGGCATGGCCACATCATCCGGGCCTACCTCAATCCCGACGATCCGCGCATGATCAAGTATTCCGAGGCGCTGGCCCTGTGCCGCGAATACGGCGTGAGCGAAGACTACATGCTCTACGGCAAGGGCGAGCCCTTCGAGTCGCCGCTGCAGCGGCTGGCCCGCCAGTCGGGAAGCGAGGAGGTGGCCGGCGGCAGCAAAATTCTGTTCACCTCGCAGGAGGCCTTCGCCGGCGACACGATCGGCGCGGCGGCCATGGCCGCCCCCGAGGCGCATCAGTTCTTCAGCCTGCCCGGCATCGAGGGCAGCGGTCTGGTGGCTTTCCCCATCAAGGGCAACAGTATGGAGCCGGTCATCTACAACGGCGATATCGTCATCTGTCGGGAAGTGGACGACGTGCGCGACATCAAGGACAACGAGATCTATGCCGTGAAGAGCAGCGGGTCGGTCTGGGTCAAGTACGTGCAACGCGTCTATACGCGTGGCCGCCTGACGCATCTCAAGCTCATCTCGGCCAACTACCTCGAATACGATCCCTTCGAAGAAGAAGTGAACCCCACCACGCGCCTGTACAAGGTCATCAGCAAAATCAGCCGGGTATAACCACCCCAACGCCTGTAGCCCCAAAAGACATCATGTGTTTGTTTCCAAGTGTTCCGTTCGAACCATCAGTCGCAGCCGGTGCTTTTGCGCCGGCTGTTTTGTTTGGGGCTGAACCAGGTTGAAAGGGGGTTGAG
>CAYNYN010000038.1:0-1413 GCA_964401445.1 uncultured Saprospiraceae bacterium
TCGTTCAGCGCGGCGGTGGCCAATGCCGATAGTCTGTGGTGGGACTTCGGCGATGGCACGACCAGCACCGAGAGCGATCCGCAGCATACCTATGTGGCCGATGACGCCTACACGGTCGTCCTCACGGCGGTGAACGGCTGCGGCACGAGCACGGCCGACACGCTGGTCGTCATCGCTACCCAGGCGCCCGTGGCGGCATTCACTTCGGATGTGCAGGAAGGCTGTCCGGCCCTGGTCGTGCAGTTCGAAAACCTCTCTTCGGCCAATGCCCAGTGGTTCGAGTGGTCGTTCCCGGGGGGCGAGCCGACCACGAGCAGCGACCCGAACCCGGTAGTCACCTACGGGCAGCCGGGTACCTACGATGTCGTGCTGGTGGCCGGCAACGCCGTCGGCAGCGACACCTTTGCGCTGAGCGACTACATCGTGGTGCATGCGCTGCCTGAAGCGGGCTTCGCCACGACGGTCAACGACACCACGGCCACCGTGACATTCGAAGACCTGTCGCAGGCCGCCGAGAGCTGGTTCTGGGACTTCGGCGACGGCACGACGAGCACGGAAGCATCGCCCGTGCACGCCTACGGTCAGGTGGGCACCTTCACGGTCATGCAGGTGGTGAGCAACGCCTGTGGCACGGATACGCTGTGGCAGGACGTGCTCATTGCGGGTGTGCAGCCCGTGGCCCTGTTCAGTGCCGATGTCACCTTCGGTTGTGCGCCGCTGACGGTGCATTTCACGGACTTGTCGACAGGCAACGTGACCGGCTGGCATTGGAGCTTCCCCGGCGGCACGCCTTCCACTTCTGCCGATCCCAATCCCGTGGTGACCTATACCCAGCCGGGCGCGTGGGATGTGTCGCTCGAGGTGACCAACATCGCGGGCAGCCACCTGCTCGTCCAGACCCAGTATGTGGTGGTAGAGGGGCCCCCACAGGCCGACTTCGGCTGGGCAGCCGACAGCCTCAGCGTGCAATTCGACAACCAGACCAGCGGAGCGACGAGCTACTGGTGGGACTTCGGCGACGGCAGCACGGCCATGGATGCCAATCCGGTTCATGTGTATGGCGAGGCCGGCACCTACGAGGTGACGCTCGTCGCTTCCAACGATTGTGGCGCCGATACGGTCAGCCAGACCGTGCAGGTGACGCTGACCTCGGTGGCCGAGCCGCCCTTCGCGCGCGACCTGCGCCTCTTCCCCAACCCCAGCGATGGCTGGTTCACCCTCGAGCTGACGGGCGACTGGCATTTGTACCTCGAGCTGGTGGACATGTGGGGGCGCACGTTGTACCGCGATGAGATCGACGGCGAGGTGATGTCCCGCCTGCAGATCGACGGGCGTCATTTGCCGAAAGGCATCTACCTGCTGCGCTTGTCGGACGGACGGCTCGTCTGGTACGAGAAAATAGCCATCCAATAG
>CAYNYN010000038.1:1513-17213 GCA_964401445.1 uncultured Saprospiraceae bacterium
GCCTCGGAGAAAGATTGGGAGCAAAGTGTATCTTTGCGGCCTCATTTTGAAAACAGGAAAAGTCAGACGTACATGATCATTGTAGATGTCAAGGACGGCGAATCGATCGAGCGCGCACTGAAAAAGTTCAAGCGCAAGACCGACAAGGCAGGCGTACTGCGCGAGGTGCGTCGCCGCAAGCACTACGTGAAGCCTTCGGTAGCTCGTCGCAACGAGTTTCTCAAGGCCGTTTACCGCGAAAAGAAGCGCCTCCAGGCAAACTGATTTTTTTCAAGAGTTTAGCGAATTGAGTCTCAGGCCACTGCCGAATCATCGGCAGGTGGCCTTTGCTGTTTTTGGTTTGCTGTACTTGATTCCGATCGCGGCAGTGCGTAATTTGCCGGTACGTTCAGGGGCCATGCCCCGCTACTGTGTTTGACGAACCCGACGTACCGACCGATGCGCATAGCTGCTTTTTTCGATTATCTCACCTACGAAAGACGCTTCTCCGAGCACTCCATTGCGGCCTACCGCAACGATCTCCTGCAGTATTTCGACTACCTCCAACAGGCTTACGAGCTCGACGACCCTGCCAGGGCCGACTCCGATATGGTGCGGTCGTGGGTGGTACACCTGTTGCAGCAGGACTATGCGGCGCGCTCGGTGCAGCGCAAGCTCACGGTCGTAAAAGGCTACTACCGCTTTTTGTGCCGGCAGGGCGTGCTGCAGCGCAATCCCGCTGCGGGGCTGCATGCCCCACGCCACCGCAGGCGCGTGCCCCATGTGCTGCGCCGCGAGCTGATCGAGCGCCTGTTCGACGAGCTGCCTTTTGCAGACGATTTCGGCGGGTGGCGCGATCGGAGCCTGCTCGAGCTGCTCTATGGCGCCGGTCTGCGGCGCGCGGAGGTGATCGGCCTGCGTGTGTCGGACGTCGATTTTAACGGGCAATTGTTGTCGGTGCGCGGCAAGGGCAATAAAGTGCGCTTGCTGCCGCTTTTGCCTCGACTGATACGGGTGCTGGAGCGTTATCTGGATGTACGGCACGCCACGTTTGGCGCCGCCCCCGACGCGCTCTTGCTGACCGACAAAGGCCAACCGATGTATCCGATGTTCGTGTACCGAAAAGTGAAGCATTATCTCGACCTGCTCGAGCAGGGTGGACCGCACAGCCCACACGTGCTACGCCACACCTTCGCCACCCATCTGAGCGAGCAGGGGGCCGACATCAACGCCGTGAAGGAGCTGCTGGGGCATGCTTCCCTGGCAGCCACGCAGCACTACCTGCATCCCAGTCTCGCGCATTTGCGCCAGGTGTATGAGCAGGCGCACCCCCGTGCCGAGCGCACACCGAAGGACCCGCCCCCCGGCGAATCATGACACACATCTTTTTACCACCATAAAACGAAGAGTTATGAGAGTACACACTGAAGCGGTTCAATTCAAGGCGGACGGAAAGCTCCTCGCTTTCATCGAAAAGAAACTCTCGAAGCTGGACACCTTTTATGATCGCATCATCGATGCCGACGTCATTCTCCGCCTTGAGAACTCTGGCCAGGTCAGGGACAAAGTCGCCGAGGTGCGACTGCGCGTGCCGGGTGGTGTGCTGTTTGCCAGAGAGACCCAAAAGACCTTCGAGGCGTCCATCGACCAGCTGATTCCCGTACTGAAGCGCCAGCTCATTCGCCATAAAGAGCGGACCACGGGACGCTCGCGTTGACGCATTTGCTCGCGACGCACGGTGGGGTTGCAACTTTTTTCGTTGCAACCCCATTTTTTTTGACCGACCCCTTGCGGGAAAAACCAATTGACGTATCTTTGTGCGCCCTTACAAAAAGGCCGCACTCGTTTCGAGTGATTTTTTGACGGAAAAATTTCGGAACGCACTATCTTTGCGAGCGCTTTTTGGAAGGCAGGTTCATTGGAATGCAAGCCAGTGTAGCTCAGTTGGCCAGAGCAGCTGATTTGTAATCAGCGGGTCGGGGGTTCGAATCCCTCCACTGGCTCGATTGCGCAAAGGTGCTCGACCATTGAGCTTCGCTGAAACAAGGGGGTGCGCCGGAGTTGGAGAGCCGGGCCAGACTGTAAATCTGGTGTCTCTGACTGAGTAGGTTCGAATCCTACCACCCCCACTACACGATGAGCAGGGCTTCTGGAGGATCCTTCGAGGGTTCACTTGAATTGCGCGAATGCTCAGCACACGTCAAGCGGGCGTAGCTCAGTTGGTAGAGCATCAGCCTTCCAAGCTGAGGGTCGCGAGTTCGAGTCTCGTCGCCCGCTCTTTTTTTATGGGGCAGCGTGCAGCGCTGCCGCGCAAGAATTGAAAAAGCCGTACGGCAAAAGCCAGCGTAGCTCAGGGGTAGAGCACTTCCATGGTAAGGAAGGGGTCGGGGGTTCAAATCCCCCCGCTGGCTCGAGGTTCATGCATGTGGATTTCACATTGGTGTAAATCAGACGCTTGTCATTGAACTTGTTCGATTGCCAGGCGTATTGTATCTCGGTAATTCGATTGTTAAACAATATTAATCAGGCTAAAAATTAACACCGATGGCTAAGGAAACCTTTCAAAGGACGAAACCTCACGTAAACATTGGTACGATAGGTCACGTAGACCACGGTAAAACGACGCTGACTGCGGCAATCACTTACGTGCTTGCTGAAGACGGTCTGGCTGAGAAGAAAGACTACGATACCATCGACGCTGCTCCGGAGGAGAAAGAGCGCGGTATCACCATCAATACGGCACACGTAGAGTACGAAACGGCTAACCGTCACTACGCTCACGTGGACTGCCCGGGTCACGCCGACTACGTGAAGAACATGATTACGGGTGCTGCCCAGATGGACGGTGCTATCCTCGTAGTGGCTGCTACGGACGGCCCGATGCCCCAGACGCGTGAGCACATCCTGCTGGCTCGTCAGGTAGGCGTACCCAAGATCGTGGTCTTCATGAACAAGGTCGACCTGGTTGACGACGAAGAGATGCTCGAGCTGGTGGACATGGAGATCCGCGAGCTGCTCAACGAGTACGGCTTCGACGGCGACAACGCCACCATCATCCGCGGCTCGGCTCTGAAAGCGCTGGAAGGCGACGAGCAGCACAAGCAGGCCATCCGCGACCTGATGGCTGCTGTGGACGCCGAGATCCCCGAGCCGGTACGCGACATCGACAAGCCGTTCCTGATGCCGATCGAGGACGTGTTCTCGATCACGGGTCGCGGTACGGTAGCCACCGGTCGTATCGAGCGCGGCGTGATCAACGTCGGCGACGAGGTTGAGATCGTAGGTATGATGAAAGAGGGCGAGAAGCCGCTCAAGTCGGTCGTGACCGGTGTGGAGATGTTCCGCAAGATCCTCGACCGCGGTCAGGCCGGTGACAACGCAGGTCTGCTGCTGCGCGGTATCGAAAAGAACCAGCTGAAGCGCGGTATGGTGATCTGCAAGCCGGGTTCGGTGACGCCGCACCGCAAGTTCAAGGCTGAGGTGTACGTACTGAGCAAGGAAGAAGGTGGTCGTCACACGCCCTTCTTCAACAACTACCGCCCGCAGTTCTACTTCCGCACCACCGACGTGACCGGTAGCGTGAAGCTGCCCGAAGGCGTCGAGATGGTGATGCCTGGCGACAACGTGACGCTGGAAGTGGAGCTGATCAACGCCGTGGCTCTGGAAAAAGGTCTGCGTTTCGCTATCCGCGAAGGTGGCCGCACGGTAGGTGCCGGTCAGGTAACCGAGATCCTCGACTAATTACAGCGTTTGCGCCCCGGCGCAACCTGAGATGCATACTCGATAGCGGAAATCGGACCCCTCTCCAGGGTGTCTGATTTCCGCTTCTTACAGCGAAGCGCTTTCGAAGGAAAACGCGCGAAAGTGAAAGAAAAGGGGGCTTGCATGGCCCCCATACACGGGCATAGCTCAATTGGTAGAGCGGCGGTCTCCAAAACCGCAGGCTGGGGGTTCGAGTCCCTCTGCCCGTGCTACTTTTTTTCAGGTGTGCCTGCCTGAGGGTACCGAAATACAGCTCCATGGAAAGCATCAAGCAATATCTCATCGAAAGCTATAATGAGCTGGTAACGAAAGTTACCTGGCCCAATTGGGAGCAGTTGCAAAGCACTTCCGTGGTTGTAATCGTGGCTTCGTTGATTCTGGCGCTGCTCATCTTTCTGATGGACCTGGTGTCGAAAGGGGTGCTGGACGGGCTCATTTACAACCTCAATGCCTGAAAGCAGGCGCAAACTCTCTCCCGATGGCGGACAAGAAGTGGTATGCCTTGCGCGTGATCAGCGGCAAGGAACGCAAAATAAAAGAGTACATCGATCTGGAGGTGCAGCGCTCCGGCTGGGAGGATGTGATCACCCAGGTGCTGGTGCCCACCAAGAAGGTGTACAAGATCAAGAACGGTAAAAAAGTCATTTCGGAACGCAACATGCTGCCCGGATACATCCTCATCCAGGCAGATCCCGACAAGTTTTCTTCCGAGATCGTCCAGGCCATCGCCAACGTGCCCAACGTCATCCATTTCCTGGGCAAGAACGAGCCCACGCCGATGCGCGAATCGGAAGCCAACAGGCTGCTGGGCAAGGTGGACGAATCGCAGACGGCCGACGAGCAAAACCTCGAGCCCTTCATCGTGGGCGAGGCCGTGAAGATTACCGACGGGCCGTTCAGCGAGTTCATCGGCGAGGTGCAGGAGGTCAACGAGGAGAAGAAGCGCCTCAAGGTGGTGGTCAAGATTTTTGGTCGCCCCACCGAGGTGGAGCTCAATTTCATGCAAGTAGAAAAGCTTCAATAAATAACAGATTTGAAGCCCGGGCTCTTGTCCCTTGCGGGAACGCTTCCCTTGAGTCCTGGTGCGCCTGATCAAAAAACAGTAGAACAACGATGGCAAAGGAAATCGAAGGATATGTCAAGTTGCAGGTGCGTGGTGGCCAGGCCAACCCGTCGCCGCCCGTAGGTCCGGCCCTGGGTGCGAAGGGCTTGAACATCATGGAATTCTGCAAGCGCTTCAATGCCAAGACCCAGGACAAGCAAGGGCAACTGCTGCCGGTGGTGATCACGGTGTACAAGGATAAGTCGTTCGACTTCATCATCAAGACGCCGCCCGCTGCCATCCAGCTCATGGAAGCTGCCAAGATCAAGAAAGGCTCGCCCGAGCCCAACCGCCAGAAGGTAGGCACCGTCACCTGGGATCAGGTGCGCGCCATTGCCGAGAACAAGATGCCCGACCTGAACTGCTCGAAGATCGAGTCGGCCATGAAGATGGTGGCAGGTACGGCGCGCTCGATGGGTATCGAAGTGGAAGGCACGCCGCCCTGGGAGGCCGAAGCCGAGCAGCAGTAAGCAACCGACACGCAAAAAAGACGGCCGGTGTGGCGAAGGCCCACCGGCATGAAGCAGGGAGTTTGCCGCAAGGCAAACGTTATTTCACCTCAATCAAATTTTGACAATGGCAAGAGTAAGCAAAAAGAGAAAGGCGGCCGAGGCCAAAGTGGACCGCACCAAGCTGTACACGCTTGAGGAGGCCATGAAACTGGTCAAGGAAGTGAACACCGCCAGCTTCGACGCATCGGTCGATCTGCACGTGCGCCTGGGCGTCGACCCGCGCAAAGCCGACCAGAACATTCGCGGCACCGTCGTGCTGCCCCACGGTACGGGTAAGACCAAGCGCGTGCTCGTACTCTGTACGCCCGACAAGGAGGCCGAAGCCAAGGAGGCCGGTGCCGACTACGTAGGTCTGGACGAGTACATCCAGAAGATCCAGGACGGCTGGATGGATTTCGACGTCGTAGTAGCTACGCCCAACGTGATGGCCAAGGTCGGTCGCATCGCCCGCATCCTGGGCCCGCGCGGCCTGATGCCCAGCCCCAAGACCGGCACGGTGACGATGAACGTGGCCGAGGCCGTCAAGGAGGTGAAGGGCGGCAAGATTGCTTTTCGCGTAGACAAGTATGGTATCGTCCACAGCTCCATCGGTCGGGTATCCTTCCCGGTCGAGCACCTCGTCGAGAACGCCGAGGAGCTGTTGCACACGCTCATCAAGATGAAGCCGGCCAGCGCCAAGGGTACGTACCTGAAGAGCGTCACCGTGGCCAGCACGATGAGCCCCGGCATCAAGGTCGATCCCAAATCTATTCATTAATCAACTGTCCGCACGCCTTGTCGTGTGTGACTCTTAATATCTCAGACAATGACCAGAGCAGAGAAAGCAGCTGTCATTGAAGAACTGAAGGAGAAGTTTTCCAAGTCTCCTTTCTTCTATATCACCGACGCATCGGGCCTGACGGTAGAGCAGACCAACAACCTGCGCAAGGCCCTCTACGAGAAGAACATCGAGATGCGCGTGGTGAAGAACACGCTGGTGCGCAAGGCCCTCGAGGCAGCCACCGCCGAGATGAACTACGAGGCGCTGTACGACCACCTCAAGGGGCCGACGGCGATCATGTTCACCGAGGTGGCCAATGCGCCGGCGCGCGTCATCAAGGAGTTTCGCAAGCAGCATGACAAGCCCGTGCTCAAGGTGGCCTATGTAGAACAGGCCATCTATGCCGGCGACGACATGCTCGAAGCCCTTGCTGCCCTCAAGTCGAAGGAAGAGCTCGTGGGCGACATCATCCTGCTGCTGCAATCGCCGATCCGCAACGTGGTGGGCGCCCTGCAGTCGGGTGGTCAGACCATCTCGGGCATCCTCAAGGCGCTCGAGGAGCGCGGCTGAGGCCGTGCGTGCGCGCAGGATGCGTGAATTGTTTTTGGCTTCCAAGCTTTTACGCACTATATAATTGTACAATTATTTAGTGTAAACTTTTTTTAAAATCCATTTCGAAATGGCAGATTTGAAAGCACTTGCTGAACAGCTTGTGAACCTGACGGTAAAAGAGGTATCGGAACTGGCTGATATCCTCAAGGAAGAATACGGCATCGAGCCGGCTGCTGCCGCTGTAGCCGTAGCTGCACCTGGTGCAGGTGGTGGCGAAGGTGGTGGTGCTGCCGAGCAGACCGAGTTCGACGTAATCCTCACTTCGGCAGGTAGCGCCAAGCTGGCCGTAGTCAAGGAAGTGAAGAACCTTCTGGGCCTCGGCCTGAAGGAAGCGAAGGAACTGGTGGACAGCGCACCCGCACCCATCAAGGAGAAAGTGTCGAAAGACGAAGCAGAAAAGCTCAAGGCCGCTCTCGAAGCTGCCGGCGCCTCTGTAGAGGTGAAGTAATTCGACCTTTTTCCTTTACCACTGCGCTTTCCAAAACTTCCATGCCTGAAGCAAAGGCTGTAACATTTTTGTAACAATTAGGCTTAACCGGGAGTATAAACTTCCTGGTTAAGCCTGTTGTTGCTTAATCCATAACCCGTAGTCGCTCATGACCACAAATGGTTCTGTAATGCAGGCCAGCGAACGGATTAACTTCGGCAAAATCAAGTTGCCGGGCGAATATCCGGACTTGCTGGAAATTCAGCTCAAATCCTTCAAAGAGTTTTTCCAACTCGAGACCACTCCCGACAAGCGCAAGAGTGAAGGGCTCTACAAGGTCTTCCAGGAAAACTTCCCCATCTCGGATGCACGCAACATCTACGTGCTCGAGTTCATCGACTACTTCATCGACCCGCCCCGCTACACCATCGAAGAGTGTATGGAGCGGGGGCTGACGTATAGCGTACCCCTCAAAGCCAAGCTCAAGCTGTCGTGTAACGACCCCGAGCACGTGGATTTCGAGACCATCGTACAGGACGTCTTCCTGGGCAACATCCCGTACATGACGCCCAAGGGCACCTTCATCATCAATGGTGCCGAGCGGGTGATCGTGTCGCAGCTGCACCGCAGCCCCGGGGTGTTCTTCGGCCAGTCGTTCCATCCCAACGGCACGAAGCTGTACTCGGCGCGTGTGATCCCCTTCAAGGGGGCGTGGATGGAGTTTGCCACCGACATCAACAACGTGATGTTTGCCTACATCGACCGGAAGAAGAAGTTCCCGGTCACCACGTTGTTGCGCGCCATCGGCTACGACACCGACAAGGCCATCCTGGAGCTCTTTGGCCTGGCCGAAGAGGTGCCCGCCACGCGCGAGGAGCTGCAGAAGGCCATCGGCCGCAAGCTGGCAGCCCGCGTGCTGCGCAGCTGGGTGGAAGACTTCGTGGACGAGGATACGGGCGAGGTGGTCAGCGTCGAGCGTAACGAGATCATCCTCGAGGGCGACGTGGTGCTCGACGAGGAGAACATCGAGCTGATCCTCGATACGGGTGTCGAGACGGTCATCCTGCAGCGCGAAGACGTGTCGGAAGACTACTCCATCATCTACAATACCTTGCAGAAAGACCCCGCCAGCTCGGAGATGGAGGCGGTCAACTATATCTACAAGCAGCTGCGCGGTGCCGAGCCGCCCGACGACGAGACGGCGCGCGGCATCATCGACAAGCTGTTCTTCTCCGACAAGCGCTACAACCTCGGCGAGGTGGGCCGCTACAAGATCAACCGCAAGCTGGGCCTCGACACGCCGATGGACGTGCTGGTGCTCACCAAGGAAGACATCATCGAGATCGTCAAGTACCTGGTGCGCCTGACCAACCAGAACGCCGACATCGACGATATCGACCACCTGAGCAACCGCCGTATCCGCACGGTGGGCGAACAGCTCTACGCCCAGTTCGGCGTAGGTCTGGCGCGCATGGCGCGCACCATCCGCGAGCGCATGAACGTGCGCGACAACGAGGTGTTCACGCCCGTCGACCTGATCAATGCGCGTACGCTCTCGTCGGTCATCAACTCGTTTTTTGGCACCAGCCAGTTGTCGCAGTTCCTCGACCAGACCAACCCGCTGTCGGAGATCACGCACAAGCGCCGCATCTCGGCACTCGGTCCGGGCGGTCTGACGCGTGAGCGTGCCGGCTTCGAGGTGCGCGACGTGCACTACTCGCACTACGGCCGTCTGTGTACGATCGAGACGCCGGAAGGCCCCAACATCGGTCTGATCTCGACCCTGTGCGTCCATGCCAAGGTCAACAAGATGGGCTTCCTCGAGACGCCCTACCGCCGCGTGGTCGACGGCAAGGTGGACCTGAAGAACCCGCCGGAGCTGCTGTCGGCCGAAGAAGAGGACGACAAGCGTATCGCCCAGGCCAACGCCCCCATCGACGACGATGGGCAGTTCCTGACCGACCGCGTCAAGGCGCGCGAGCACGGCGACTTCCCCGTGCTGCCGCCCGAAGAGCTCGACTACATGGACGTGGCGCCCAACCAGATCGTGGGTGTGTCGGCCTCGCTGATCCCCTTCCTCGAGCACGACGACGCCAACCGCGCCCTCATGGGCTCGAACATGCAGCGTCAGGCCGTGCCGCTGCTGCGCCCCAGCGCCCCCATCGTGGGTACGGGGCTGGAAGCCAAGGTGGCCGAGGACAGCCGCATGTTGCTCAATGCCGAAGGCGACGGCGTGGTGGAATACGTCGACGCCAACGAGATCGTCATCCGCTACGACCGCGACGAGGAAGAGCAGCTCGTCTCGTTCGAAGACAGCCGCAAGACGTACAAGCTGACGAAGTTTCTGCGCACCAACCAGGGCACCTGCATCAACCTCAAGCCCATCGTGCGCAAGGGCGACCGCGTGAAGAAGGGCCAGATCCTGTGCGACGGCTACGCCACCGAGAAGGGCGAGCTGGCGCTGGGCCAGAACCTCAAGGTGGCCTTCATGCCCTGGAAGGGTTACAACTTCGAGGACGCCATCGTGATCTCGGAGCGCATCGTGCGCGAAGACATCTTTACCTCGATCCACATCGAGAGCTTCGAGCTGGACGTGCGCGACACCAAGCTGGGTGAGGAAGAGCTGACCAACGACATCCCCAACGTCAGCGAGGAAGCCACGCGCGACCTCGACGAGCACGGCATCATCCGCGTGGGGGCCTGGGTCAAGGAAGGCGACATCCTCATCGGCAAGATCACGCCCAAGGGCGAGAGCGATCCCACGCCCGAGGAGAAGCTGCTGCGCGCCATCTTCGGCGACAAGGCCGGCGACGTGAAGGATGCCTCGCTCAAGGTGCCGCCCTCCATCGAAGGGGTGGTCATCGGCAAGCAGCTCTTCGCACGCGCCAAGAAGGACAACGTGCAGAAAGAGCAGGAGAAGCTCAAGCTGCAGAAGCTCGACGAGCAGCACGCCATCACGCTCAACGAGCTGCAGACCATCCTGATCGACAAGCTGCTCGTGCTGCTCAAGGGCAAGGTGTCGCAGGGCGTGCGCAGCATCTACAACGAAGAGGTGGTGCCCAAGGGCACCAAGTTCACGCAGGACGTCCTGCGCAAGATCAACTACAAGACGGTCGATTATACCGGCTGGACCGACGACGAGAAGACCAATGAGCTCATCGCCCGGATGTTGCACAACTACAACATCAAGGTCAACGAGGAGATCGGCAAATACAAGCGCGAGAAGTTCAACATCAGCGTGGGCGACGAGCTGCCTGCCGGCGTGCTGAAGCTGGCCAAGGTGTACCTGGCCAAGAAGCGCAAGCTGAAGGTGGGTGACAAGCTGGCCGGCCGCCACGGCAACAAGGGTATCGTGTCGCGTATCGTGCGCGTCGAGGACATGCCTTTCCTCGAAGACGGCACCCCCGTGGACATCGTGCTCAACCCGCTGGGCGTACCCTCGCGTATGAACCTCGGGCAGATTTTCGAGACGGTGCTCGGCTGGGCCGGCGAAAAGCTGGGCATGAAGTTCTCCACGCCGATCTTCGACGGGGCCAGCCTCGACGAGATCGAGGAGTACATCCAGAAAGCCAAGCTGCCCTCGCTGGGCCAGACGTGGCTGTACGACGGCGAGACGGGCGACCGCTTCGACAACCCCGCGACGGTAGGCGTGATCTACATGCTGAAGCTGTCGCACATGGTGGACGACAAGATGCACGCCCGCTCCATCGGTCCCTACTCGCTCATTACGCAGCAGCCGCTGGGTGGTAAGGCCCAGTTCGGTGGTCAGCGCTTCGGTGAGATGGAGGTGTGGGCCCTCGAGGCCTTCGGCGCCGCCAACCTGCTGCGCGAGCTGCTCACGCTCAAGTCGGACGACATCGTGGGTCGGGCCAAGGCCTACGAGGCCATCGTCAAGGGCGATGTGCTGCCCGAGCCCAACATCCCCGAGTCGTTCAACGTACTGGTGCACGAGCTGCGCGGCCTGGCGCTCGACGTCAAGTTCGATTAAGGCCGTCATGCTGCGGCAGGGTGGCATTTGGCGAAAGCCGGATGCGGCCCTGCCGCCACCTGTTTAACCATTATCACCCACAGTCAAAAGCAACAATATGCCTCTTAAAAAGAAGTCGACTGTCCCCAGCCCCGACTTTGAGCGCATTACCATCATGCTCACCTCCCCGGATGACATCCTGGAGCGGTCATATGGTGAGGTACTCAAGCCGGAAACCATCAACTACCGGTCGTACAAGCCGGAGCGCGATGGCTTGTTCTGCGAACGCATCTTCGGTCCGGTCAAGGACTACGAATGCTACTGCGGCAAGTACAAGCGCATCCGGTACAAGGGAATCGTGTGTGACCGCTGTGGGGTAGAGGTCACCGAAAAGAAGGTGCGCCGCGAACGCATGGGCCACATCAAGCTGGTGGTGCCCGTGGTGCATATCTGGTTCTTCCGCTCCCTGCCCAACAAGATCGGCTACCTGCTCGGACTGTCGTCCAAAAAGCTGGACTCGATCATCTACTACGAGCGCTACGTAGTCATCCAGCCGGGCATCAAGGAGGGCGAAGTGGAGCACATGCAGTTGCTCACCGAAGAAGAGTATCTGGACATCCTCGATACGCTGCCGCCCGAGAACCAGCAGCTCGACGACAGCGACCCGCAAAAGTTCATCGCCAAGATGGGTGCCGAGGCCGTGCGCGACCTGCTCATGCGCCTCGACCTGGATCAGCTGTCGTACGACCTGCGCCATCAGGCCGCCAACGAGACGAGCCAGCAGCGCAAGTCGGAGGCGCTCAAGCGCCTGCGCATCGTGGAGGCATTCCGCGAGGCCAACCAGCGCGTGGAGAACCGCCCCGAGTGGGCCATCATCCAGTACCTGCCGGTGGTGCCGCCCGAGCTGCGGCCCCTGGTGCCGCTCGATGGCGGTCGCTTTGCCAGCTCCGACCTCAACGACCTGTATCGCCGCGTCATCATCCGCAACAACCGCCTCAAGCGCCTGCTCGAGATCAAGGCGCCGGAGGTGATCCTGCGCAACGAGAAGCGCATGCTGCAGGAGGCGGTGGACAGCCTGTTCGACAACTCGCGCAAGTCGAACGCAGTGAAGGCCGAAGGCGGCCGTCCGCTCAAGTCGCTCAGCGACATCCTCAAGGGCAAGCAAGGTCGTTTCCGTCAAAACCTGCTGGGTAAGCGCGTGGACTACTCGGGCCGTTCGGTGATCGTGGTGGGTCCCACGCTCAAGCTGCACGAGTGCGGTCTGCCCAAAGCCATGGCCGCCGAGCTGTTCAAGCCCTTCATCATCCGCAAGCTCATCGAGCGCGGTATCGTCAAGACGGTGAAGTCGGCCAAGAAGCTGGTGGACCGCAAGGAACCCGTCATCTGGGATATCCTCGAGAACGTGCTGAAAGGGCATCCCGTACTGCTCAACCGCGCCCCGACGCTGCACCGCCTGTCGATCCAGGCGTTCCAGCCGGTGCTGGTCGAGGGCAAGGCCATCCAGCTCCACCCGCTGGTGTGTGGCGCCTTCAACGCCGACTTCGACGGCGACCAGATGGCCGTGCACGTGCCGCTGAGCCAGGCCTCGATCCTGGAGGCGCAGGTGCTCATGCTGTCGAGCCACAACATGCTCAACCCGCAGGACGGCTCGCCCATCACCGTGCCCTCGCAGGACATGGTATTGGGCCTGTACTACATCACCAAGGAGCGCAAGAGCACGCCCGACCATCCGGTCAGGGGTGAAGGCCGCCGGTTCTACTCGCCCGAAGAGGTGCGCATCGCTTTCAATGAAGACCAGGTGGACCTGCACGCAAGCATCGAGGTGCGCATCAAGGAAAAAGACGAGGAGGGCAACGAGGTGACGCGTCGCATCAAGACGACCGTGGGCCGCGTGCTCTTCAACGAGGTAGTGCCCGAAGGGGTGCCGTTCATCAACGAACTGCTGACCAAGAAAGCGCTGAAGAAGATCATCTCGATGGTGATCAACCGCACCGACATGGCCACGGCAGCCGCCTTCCTCGACGACATCAAGGAGATGGGCTTCATGTGGGCCTTCAAGGGCGGCCTGTCGTTCAACCTGGGCGACCTCATCACGCCCAAGAACAAGGAGCGCATCCTGGAACGCGCCCAGCGCGAGGTGGACGAGATTTGGGAGAACTTCAACATGGGTCTCATCACGGCCAAGGAGCGCTACAACAAGGTCATCGACGTGTGGACCAGCGCCGACAACCGCGTGACCAAGGAGCTGATGGACGAGCTGGCAGCCCACAACCAGGGCTTCAACTCGGTGTACATGATGCTCGACTCGGGCGCCCGGGGTTCGCGCCAGCAGATCAAGCAGCTCTGCGGCTTGCGTGGTCTGATGGCCAAGCCGCGTAAGTCGGGCGACACGGGCGAGTCGATCATCGAAAACCCGATCCTCTCGAACTTCGTCGATGGCCTGTCGGTACTCGAATACTTCCTCTCGACGCACGGTGCCCGCAAGGGTCTGGCCGACACCGCTCTGAAGACGGCCGACGCCGGTTACCTGACGCGTCGTCTGGTGGACGTGGCGCAAGACGTGGTCATCCTCGAAGAGGACTGCGAGACGCTGCGCGGCATTTACACCACGGCGTTCATCGAGAACGAGAAGGTGGTCGAGTCGCTGGCACACCGCATCGCCGGCCGCTACACCCTCGAAGACGTGGTGCATCCCGAAACCGACGAGGTGCTGCTGCCCGCCGACTCCTACATCACCGAGGAGATGGCACAGAAAATCGAGGAAGCCGGCGTGGAAGGCGTCACCATCCGCTCGGTACTCACCTGCGAGACCAAGCGCGGCGTGTGCACCAAGTGCTACGGCAAGAACCTGGCCACGGGCCGCCTGGCCGAGATCGGCGACGCCGTCGGCATCATCGCCGCCCAGTCGATCGGCGAGCCGGGTACCCAGCTGACGCTGCGGACGTTCCACGTAGGTGGTATCGCTGCCGTGAGCAAGGCCGAGAGTGAAATCATCGCCAAGTACGACGGTATCATCGAGCTGGCCGAGATCACGGGTGTCACGACGACCGACGACAGCGGCCGTGACGTGCTCGTCGTGCTGTCGCGTACGGGCGAGCTGCGCCTGTGGAACAAGGACAAGACCAAGGTGCTCATGACGCGCCACGTGCCCTACGGCTCGCATCTCTTCGTCAAGGACGGACAGGAAGTGAACCGCGGCGAGGTGCTCTGCTCGTGGGACCCCTTCAACGCCGTCATCATCTCCGAATTCGACGGCATCGTGCGCTACGAGAACGTCGAGGAAGGCGTCACCTTCCGCATCGAGAAGGACGAGCAGACGGGCTACGAGGAGAAGGTGATCATCGAGGCCAAGCGCCGCAGCAAGAAGATCCCCACGCTGGTCATCGTGTCGAAGGACGGCGAGGAACTCAAGCGCTACCCCATGCCGGTGGGCGCCTACATCGCCGTGGACGACGGCCAGGAGGTGCATGCGGGTGACCGGCTCGTCAAGATCCCGCGCAACCTCGGCAAGATCCAGGACATCACCGGTGGTCTGCCGCGTGTGACCGAGCTGTTCGAGGCGCGCAACCCCTCCAACCCCGCCGTGGTCAGCGAGATCGACGGCATCGTCAGCTTCGGCCGCATCAAGCGGGGCAACCAGGAGGTGATCGTCGAAGCCAAGGACGGTCAGGTGCGCAAGTACCTGATCCCGCTCTCGAAGCACATCCTCGTGCAGGAAGGCGACTACGTGCGTGCCGGCACGCCCCTGTCTGAAGGTGCCATCGCCCCGCGCGACATCCTCGACATCAAGGGCCCCACGGCCGTGCAGGAGTACCTGGTGAACGGCGTACAGGAAGTGTACCGCTCGCAGGGTATCGTCATCAACAACAAGCACATCGAGGTGATCGTGCGCCAGATGATGCGCCGCGTCGAGATCGTCGATCCGGGCGACACCCGCTTCCTCGAAGGCGAAGCCGTGGATCGCTACCGCTTCTTCGAGGAGAACGACTGGATCTTCGACAAGAAGGTCATCACCGATGCCGGCGACAGCAACAAGCTCAAGCCCGGCCAGATCGTCACCCTGCGCCAGATCCGCGAGGAGAACTCGTACCTGAAGCGGCACGACCTCAAGCTGGTGCAGTATCGCGATGCCGTGCCCGCCACCTCGCGTCCGCTGCTGCAGGGCATCACGCGCTCGTCGCTGGGTACCGAGAGCTGGATCTCGGCCGCATCGTTCCAGGAAACGACCAAGGTGCTCTCCATGGCCGCCATCGCCGCCAAGCAGGACGAGCTCAACGGCCTCAAGGAGAACGTCATCGTGGGCAAGAAGATCCCCGCCGGTACCGGTCTGCGCAAGTACGACAAGCTCATCGTGATGACCAAAGAGGAGCACGAGCGCGAACTGGAACGCCGCGCCATGATGGAAGAGATGGACATGGACCTCGAAGAGAGCGCCGAATAAGTAGGGCGCAATCCGATACGCGGAAGCAGAAACGAAGCCCCGGCAGCCATTGCGGTTGTCGGGGCTTTCGCGTGTGAAGGAGAGAGGAGAGAGGAGTGACCACAGCGTCGGGTGAAATCGGTGGAACCGGTGCAATCG
>CAYNYN010000039.1:0-2531 GCA_964401445.1 uncultured Saprospiraceae bacterium
CGAGGTTCTGGATGTCGGGCGTGGTGGCGCCGTTGCTCCACAGGTAGGTATAGGGCGGGGTGCCGCCCGCCACGCTGCTGCTGATGGTGCCGTCGTGGGCGCCTGCTGCCGATTCGCCGTTTGCCGAAAGGCTGATGGAGAGGGCCTCGGGCTCGTTGACCTGGGCCACCGCGCCGGCCATGCATCCGTTCTCGTCGGTGACGGTCAGGAAGTAGGCGCCGGCGCACAGGTCCGTCTGTACGGGCTGGTCGGGCAGGCCGCCGCTCCACGACCAGGTGAGGTTGCCCCAACCACCGGTGGCATTTGCCGAAAGGCTGCCGTCGCAGGCGCCCTGGCAGGAGGCGGCATTTGCCGAAAGGCTGAGCTCGAGGTTGCACGGCAGGATGAGCCGTATGTTGTCGATGTAGAGGCGGTTGCCCCAACCCGAGATGTTGAGGAAGGCAAACGACAGGTCGGGCTCGCCGGCGAAGGCGCTCAGGTCGATGGTCTCGGTGCGCCACTGCTGCGGCGTGGGCGTAAAGGGCGTGGTCTGCGGCCCGCTGGTGGCCAGCAGGGCGCCGCCCTGGTAGTAGATGGGCTGGTCGAAGAGCTGGCCGCAGTTGGTGGACACGCCCACCCAGAGCGTGTCGCTGAGCGCGTCGCTGTACTGGGCATAGGCCACGTCGAAGGCCAGCGACACGGGGCCATCGACCTGCGAGAGGTCGAACACGGGCGTGATGAGGGCGTCGGCCGTGCCGTAGGGGTTGTTGGTCTGCGTGCCCGCAAAATTGTCGAACATGGCCGAGCCGCTGCCCTGGCCCCAGGCCGACACGCCCGCGGCGTACTGCCAGACGAAGTCGTCGCCCGAGATGTTGAAGGGGAACACGCCGTTTTCGGTGGGGTTCCAGGCGGGACTGTCGAAGTCTTCGGCGAAGGGCAGGGGGGCGGGCGCCACGTAGGTGCCGCTGACCTGGATGGTGTCGTCGGCGGGCCGCTCGTCGGGCTGGCCGTCGGGCAGGGCCGTCCAGACGGTGTAGGTGAAGCTGCCGGGCTGGGGCAGCCATGCCGGCAGGCCGACCAGCGCCGTGTCGCCATAGGGCAGGTTGCCCTGCCACAGCAGCGTGTCGATGCCGCTGCCGTCCGACACGTAGATGCGCACGCTGTCGAGCGGGTCGGTGCCGTGGTTGCGCAGGTAGAGGACGGGCGCGATGCTGTCGGCGCTGCACAGGCGGTCGGCCGGGCCGTCGAGGCCGACGAGGGCCGCGTTGTGGGTGGGCAGGTTGCAGCGCGCCCAGGCGCCGGCTGCCAGCTCGGTGCGCGCAGCGTAGTTGAAGCCGCTGGGGGTGCCCTGCAGCACGGCCCGCATGACGTTGGCCTGGCCCTGCGTGAACGAGGTGTAGCAGTTGTGCGTCACGTAGTCCATGTGGTTGACGTACATGTGCTCGTTGCCGCAGCTCACGGGGCCCTGCGGGTAGCCGTCGCTGCAGTCGAGCGTGGCGTATGCCGAGGTGGGCGCATCCACGTTGGGCGTGTCGTCGATGCCGTCGTCGTCGTAGCAGTTGTCGCCGTCCCAGGGGTGGGGCAGACCGAGGTAGTGGCCCGTCTCGTGCTGCAACACGCGGTAGCTCGACTGGCTGAAGCCCGGCCCCCCGAACCAGCGGTAGTCGATGACGGCGCCGTCGGTGTTGCTGCCCATCTGGCCGGGCAGCGGATAGTTGGCGAAGCCCACCACGCCGCTGTCGGCCGTGGTGCCCGGGATGGGCAGCACCCACACGTTGTAGTAGTGCAGCGGATCCCAGATGGTCTGCGGCTTGATCTCGCTGTTGATGTTGTTGTTGGTCCAGCTGGTGCCCGTCACCTGAAGCTGGTGGCGCGTGATGCCGGTGGTGGGGTTGCCCTGCGGATCGACGCGGGCCAGGCAGAACTCGATCTTGGGCGTGCCGCGCACAGGCTTCCACTGGGCGGGCGTGGCGCTGAACTCGGGATTGGTGGACGAGAAGTCGAGGTTGAGCTGCTCGATCTGGGCGATCACCTGCTCGTCCGACAGGTTTTGCCCCGTGCCGATGGGCTCGCCGTTGTGGATGATGTGCACCACCACGGGCACGGTGATGAGCGTGTCGGCGCTTTCGGCGGGGTTGGGCTGGCTCAGCGCCGGCGTGACCACCTTGGTGTATTTGGCGAGCGCCTGGGCGTAATCGGGGTGCTGCTGGGCGAGCAGCTGATTGTACATGTCGCTTCCGCAAACGGGACCCGGGCCCTGCTGTGCCGTCAGGGGAAAGGCCAGGAGCAGGCACAGGAAGGTGGCGATCTGTTTCATGGGCGGACGGTTTTGGGAAAAGGCCATGTGGGCATCGGGCTCAGTCGGTCCATTCGATGTGTTCGGACCGCTCGTAGATGCCACAGCCTCTGTAGCGCACGAGCAAAATCAGGAGCAGAAGCAAGATAAGCACAAATCCGACACGGACGATCCTGCCGAGCAAATCCCTTTTTTCTGCGGACATGGTGGGCGTGATTTTGGGTGGCGTGAGGTCGTGACGCGTAACGTCGTGACA
>CAYNYN010000039.1:2631-9567 GCA_964401445.1 uncultured Saprospiraceae bacterium
CGCAGGTTGACGCGGCGCGAGGTCAGGTAATTGGGCACGGCGTATTGCTGGTTGAAGACGGTCTTGATCCAGGTGTTGTTGGCCGTGTTCTGGACGTCGAGCAGGTTGAAGATCTCGAGGCTCAGCCAGCTCGATCGGGTGAAGCGCAGCGGGTGGTTGGGGCGTTTTTCGAGGGTCTCTGGTGTGAAGAGCGCCACGCTGAAGCCGATGTCCACGCGGTGATACGGGGAATAGCGGTAGGGGTTGCGGTAGATGCGGTTGTTGTTGGGGATGCCGTAGGGCAGGCCCGTGCCGAAGCTGAGGTTGAGGTGCATTTTGAAGTTCTCGTTCTTCGGCAGGTAGTCCTGGAAGAAGATCGACAGGTTGAGGAAGCGGTCGGTGGGGCGCGGCACCCATTCGACGGGCGTGCCTTCGGCCTGGCCCACCTCGCGCGTCAGGTGCTGCACGCCGTCGAGGCGCTCGCGGGCGCGCAGCAGCGAGAGGTTGACCCAGGACTCGGCGCCCGGCACGAACTGGCCGTTGATGCGCAGGTCGAGGCCGGCCACGTAGCCCGTGGCGTCGGTCTGGCCGCTGTAGCGGATGCGTACGTTGTCCACCTCGTAGCTGACCAGATCCCACAGATGCTTGTAGTAGGCCTCGACGATGAGGCGGAAGGGCTCGCTGCTCACCTTGTCCCAGTGGAAGTCCCAGGTGAAGCCGCCCACGAGATGGGCCGACTTTTGCGCCGCGAGCGCCGTGTTGAGGGTGCCGTCGGGGCGCCTGAGCTCGCGGTAGAAGGGCGGCTGGAAGTACATGCCTGCGGCCAGGCGGAAGCTCAGGTCGGTTTCGCCCCTGAGCGGCTTGTACTGCAGTTGGGCGCGCGGCGTGAGGTAGGCGTGGTGGTCGTCGGCATTGGCCCAGAGGCCGCCGCGCAGGCCCAGCGTCAGGCGCAGCTCGCCCACGCTGTCGCGGCGCCACGTCCAGGTGTCCTGTGCGTAGGCCGTCAGGCGGCGCGTGTCGAGGCGGTTGGGCACGTCGGTGCGCAGCACCGACCACAGGCGCACGGCCGCGGTGTCGTAGGGTAGCGAGTAGCCGGCCGAGTCGAGGCGTTCCCATTCGAGCAGCTGGTCTTCGATGTGTTCGAGCTGCAATTTGGCGCCCCAGCGCACGAAGTGGGTGCGGCTGCCGGCGGCGGATGCCCTTTTGCCCTGCAGCTCGATGCCGCCGTTGTGCGCGAAGTTGACCACCTGGTAGTCGAGGAAGTTGCGCACGTACTGGTGCTGGGTGCCCGTACCCAGCTCGGCCACCACCTCGCCGAAGTTGTCGCTGCCCAGCCCGCTTTCGATCTGGCGGAGGCTGTAGCGCCCGATGATGTCGAAGCGCTCGTTTTCGTCGCTCTTCCAGCCTGAGGCCGTCCACTTCATGAACAGCGGGTTGTGGGTGCGGTCGGGCACCCAGGTGAGCGACAGCCCGGCCATGTTGGTGGTGAAATCGTCGAGTTCCTGGCCTTCGAACTCGGTGTAGAGCTGCAGGGCGAAGTTGATGAGCCCGAAGGCGGTGCTGCGCGTGCGCGGCACAAAGCGATAGACGCTGCGGTTGTAGTTGACCAGCAGGCCGAGCTGCCAGTCGGGACTGAGGTCGTAGGTGAACCAGCCCTGGATGTCGGCAAAGTCGGGCGTGTATTCGCCGGTCACGTCGAGCGAGCCGAGCAGGTAGCGCGTGGTCTTGTATCGGGCGCCGACGAGGTAGCGGAAGTGGCGCCACGAGTCGCCCAGCGGCTTGCTGCCTTCGAGGTGGGCCGAGCCGCCCAGCAGCGAGCCGCTGACCGAGGCGCGGAAGGTGGTGGGCCGCTTGTAGGTGATGTCGAGCACCGACGACATCTTGTCGCCGTACCTGGCCTCGAAGCCGCCCGACGAGAAGGACAGGCTCTGGATGAGGTCGAGGTTGGGGAAGGTCAGCCCTTCCTGCTGGCCCGAGCGGATGAGCTGGGGTCGGTAGATCTCGAAGCCGTTGACGTACACGAGGTTTTCGTCGTAGTTGCCGCCCCGCACGTTGTACTGGCTGCTCAGCTCGCCGCCGGTGCCGCTGCTGGTGCCCAGCGCGATGTGGGGCAGGGCGCTCTCGAGGTTGCCGGTGGTGGTGGGCAGCAGCTTGAGCTCTTCCACCTCTTCGCGGATCATGTCGTCGTGCAGGCGGCGCCGGCCGCGGACCACGATTTCCGGGTTGTCGTCGGTGGCAGGGTAGAGGACGATGCGGAGAGCGCGGCGTGCGCCCGGCTTGAGTGCCGACAGCTCGACCTTCCGCTCCTCGTAGCCTACGCGGCGCACGACGAGGATGAAATCCTTTTCGGCCGCCACCTCGAGCCGGAACTGTCCGGCGGCGTCGGTCTCGGCAGCCGTGTTCGTCCCTTCCACATACAGGGTGGCCAGCTCGATCGGCTCGCCCGAGCGCCCGTCGATCACCTGTCCGCTCAGCACGGCCTGCTGCGCCAGGGCGGCGTTTGCGAAAGCGAAAAACAGAAAAAGGAGGATGGCTGCTGCGCCGGGCAAGCCTCGCAGAGGGGCGGTATGCATGGGACGGGATTGCGGATGCAGGAATGACATGCGGGCCAACAGTTTGATGGTCCTAAACGAAAAATCGTTCCTTTTCGATGGCCTTGAGTCGGGCGATGGTCTCTTTCGGGTCGGGCGAGCGGAAGATGCTGCTGCCCGCCACCAGCACGTCGGCGCCGGCGCGCAGCACCTCTTCTGCGTTCTGCAGGCCGATGCCGCCGTCCACCTCGATGAGGGCGTGGGCATTGCGCTCGTCCAGCATCTGGCGCAGCTTGCGGATCTTGGGTATGCTCTGGTAGATGAATTTCTGCCCGCCAAAGCCGGGGTTGACCGACATGACGAGCACCAGATCCAGCTCCTCGAGCACGTCTTCCAGCAGGATGACTGGCGTGGCGGGGTTGAGGGCGACGCCGGCCTTGGCACCCGTGGCCTTGATCTGCTGGATGACGCGGTGCAGGTGCGGGCAGGCTTCCTGGTGCACGGTGATGACGTCGGCGCCCGCCTGGCGGAATTGCTCCACGTAGCGTTCGGGCTGTTCGATCATCAGGTGCACGTCGAGCGGCTTGGCGGCCATGGCCTTCATGGCCTCGACGACCATCATGCCAAACGTGAGGTTGGGCACGAAACGGCCGTCCATGACGTCGAGGTGAAACCAGTCGGCTTCGCTCTCGTTGATCAGGGCAAACTCATCGGAGAGGTGGGTAAAGTCGGCAGCCAGAATGGATGGCGCTACGAGATGGCTCATCGCTGGATTGGATTTTGGTTCATGCACGAAGGGCCGGCAAGTTCTGCCTTTTTTCCGAAAGGCGACAATGGGTGTGGCAAAAGAAAAAGAGGCAGTCGCCACGCCTGGGGCAACTGCCTCTCCGCCGTCGGGCGAGCCGACCTACCATTCGATGTCGTCTTCCGACGGCAGATCCTTGTCTTTCTCGTAGGGGGCGTCTTCTTCGGCGACGCGGGCCTCCCACTCTTCGTGCCTGCGGGTGAACTCGTCGTAGTCGTAATCGGGTAGCAGATCGGTCTTGATGTGGTTGATCACCTCTTCGAGCCCCTCGAGGAACCGGTTGAAATCTTCCTTGTAGAGAAAAACCTTGTGGCGGTTGTACCCTTCGCCATCGGGGCGGCGCGTGCTTTCCGTGATGGTGATGTAGTAGTCGTTGCCTCGGGTCTTCTTCACGTCGAAGAAATAGGTCCGCTTCTTCCCGGCCTTGACTTTCGTGGAATACACGATTTCAGGCCTTCTGTCAAAATTGCGCTCCGTCACTGACGAGATGGTTTTGGTTTTCAAAAGTGTTTTCATTCAGGGTCTCACAAAATTAGGCATTCAAATATGATAGGCAAATGTGGGCCCTTGGGCGGGAAAAAATTTGTTTTCAGGCAAATACAATAGCCAAATGTTTTGGCGTCTGCCTGACAAAAGTGGTTGGCGAGGGGGTGAGAGGCGTATTGCACCAGCCTCGAGCGTAATCACTGACCCCCATTTTCGCGCAGAATTCGGTTCCAGGCTTTTTCGCATCGCCGCTTCCCCCTTCAGCCCGCCAGGCAACCGCCGGGCCGGGGGGATCCGTAGCCTTCACTGAAGGGTTTGTCGGGCAACTTCCAAACGAGCAGCTTTTTACGGTTGGGTTGAGAAGGATCTTCAAAATCCGTTAATTTAGAGCAGGTTCAAACGACGCTTGTCCGTCCCGTTGATCCGGCAATTTTTCCCGTTCGAGCACAAGAGGTGTGGAGCGTACTGGCAGAAACGGTTCATTTACAGGCATAACCCCGAAAAGCCGATCCAGACATCTATCGCCAAACGAAATGGACGGCACATGTGGCAATGGTACACCCCGCTTCCCCTCATCGCGTTGATGGTTTGCATGCCTATCCGCACCGATTTCGATGCTTTTCCTGAACAGGCCCCCCTTCCTGCCGATGTGGTCTTCTCCCTTGGTGCCCGCACCGAGGCCCGCTTCGAGCTGCCGCTGCCGGCCGACGAGCAAGTGGTGCGTATTTGCGACCTGCATCCGGGCCATCACTATCGGTTGTGGGTGGTGGCGCCGCGCGAGGCGGCATTTGCCGGAAGGCCCATCCTGCACAAGCAGGGCGCTCCGACGGGCATGTTGCCCGGCAATCAGCCTTCCGGCAAATGGTGGGGCAACTACCACAAGTTCGTGGCCGAAGGGGAATGCCTCGAGGTGGAGGTGCGTGGCCAGGCGGACGAATTGCAGGGGCGTCCCCTCTTCGTCAGCATCCAGTGTACCGATTGCGCGGGGGGCACGTACCTCGGCAAGCATGGCGACCAGCCCGAGCTGCCCAATCTGTCCGTTTCCTCGCAGAGCCCGTCCTATCTCATCCAGAACGTGCTGGTGGGCGGCGGTTGCTTCAGCGTGTCGGGCATCACGCCCATCGGGCCATCCGCCGGCCGCGGCGAGTTCTCCAACGGCCTGTCTTCCGTCGGTTTCGATCATGGCGTCATCCTCGAGTCGGGCAGCATCAACAACGCACCCGGACCGAACAATTCCAACAGCGCAGGTAACGACCTGGGAGGCGGAAGCGATCCCGACCTCAACATCCTGGGTGCAGGGCAGGTATTCGACGCCGTGGGCATCGAGTTCGACTTCACGCCGACCATCGACACGGTGACGTTCAACTACGTGTTTGCCTCGGAAGAGTATTGCGAATACGTCAACTCTTCCTACAACGACGTCTTCGGCTTTTTCATCAGCGGGCCGGGCATCAACGGCGGCTTCACTTCCAATGGCGCCAACATCGCCCTGGTGCCCGGCACGGGCCAGTTTGTGGCCATCAACACCGTCAACCACCTGCAGAACCAGGCCTACTTCAACCCCAACCAGGGCAACTGCGGGGGTACGACCAACATGACGGATATCCAGTTCGACGGCTACACCACCATCCTCTCGGCCACGGCCGTGGTCATCCCCTGTTCCACCTACCACATCCGCCTCGTGGTGGGCGACGTGGGCGACGGCATTTACGACAGTGCGGTCTTCCTCGAAGCCAACAGCTTCACGCCGGGCAATGCCGTATCGGCCAACGTGCTGACGCTCGCCGGCACCTCCGGCTCGACGGCCACGGTGTACGAAGGCTGCACGGGCAACTTCATCATCTTCGAGCGGCAGAACGGCGACAACAGCCAGCCGGTGGACGTCACCTATACCATCTCGTCGTCCAGCACGGCCACGCCCGGTGCCGATTACGACCCCTTGCCCACGACCGTCACCATTCCCGCCGGCCAGGACACCATCATGGTGCCCTTTACGGCCTTTGCCGACGGCATCCCCGAGGGCATCGAGACGGTGATACTCGAGCTGGACAACCCCTGCACCTGCTCGTCCAACATGGTCACCATCCAGATCGAGGACGTCAACCTGCAGGTGAGCATGCCCGACGTCACGGGCTGCGGCGCCAATCCCGCCACGCTGACGCCCACGGTGAGCGGGGGGCCGGAACCTTACACGTACAACTGGAGCACGGGCGCCACCACGCCCACCATCACCGTGGCACCCACCCCCGGCGTGCCCACCACCTACACGGTCACCGTTACCGACGCCTGCGGCAACACCGAAACGGCATCGGCTACCGTCACCCTCGACCCGCCGCCCACGGCCACCCTTTCGGGAAATGGCACCGTTTGTGGCACGGGCACCACCTCGGTGGACGTGACCGTCAGCTTCACGGGCAACGGCCCCTGGGTGTTCGTGTACACCGTGGACGGGGTGGCGCAGGCACCCGTCACTACCTCTTCCAATCCCTACACCTTTACGGTAAACGGCGTGACGGCGGGCACCGTGATCGGCCTGTTGAGCGTGGACTACGCCAACAACAGCTGTCCCGGCGCCGTCACGGGCACGGTGACCATCACCCAGGTCGATCTGCAGGTGAGCGCCACCCCCACCGACGTGCAATGTGCCGGTGCCAGCGACGGTCAGATTTCGGTCAGCGTCAGCGGTGGCTCGGGCAACTACACCTACCAATGGAGTGGGGGGCTGCCGGGCGTGGCCAACCCGACGGGCGTGCCGCCGGGCACCTACACGGTCACCGTCACAGACGTGGATCAGAACTGCGACGGCACGGCCACCGTCACCATCAACGAGCCGCCGCCGCTGAGCGTGTCCGTCACCACGACGCCGGCCAACTGCAACGGCGGGGGCAGCGCCACCGTCACGGCCAGTGGCGGCACGCCAGGCTACACCTACACCTGGAGTGGCGGCATCAGCGGGGCCAACCCCACGGGCATGCCGGCGGGCACCTACGACCTCACCGTCACCGATGCCAACGGCTGTACCCAGACGACCAGCGTGACCATCGGCGAGGATGTGACGCCACCCACGGCGGCCGCTTCCGCAAATGGCACCATCACCTGCGCCAATCCCGAGCTGACGCTGTCGGGCGCCGGCTC
>CAYNYN010000039.1:9667-16953 GCA_964401445.1 uncultured Saprospiraceae bacterium
CCGGGCATCGTGTCGGGCGCCAACACGCTCAACCCCACCGTCGATGCGCCGGGCACCTACACCCTCGTCGTCACGGACAACGTCAACGGCTGCACGGCCTCGGCCTCGGTCACCGTCGTGGACAACAGCGACCCGCCCACGGCCGTGGCCAACGTGTCGAACAACATCGACTGCGCCCATGCCACCGCCACGCTGTTCAGCTCGGGCTCGACCACGGGGCCGGGCATCCAGTACACCTGGACGGGGCCGGGCATCATCAGCGGGCAGAACAGCCCGACGGCCGTGGTCAACCAGGCCGGCACCTACGTTTTGTCGGTGTACAACAGCAACAACGGCTGCAGCAGCTCGGCAGCGGTCGTCGTCACGGGCGATGCCACGCCACCCACCGTGCAGATCGCGCAGCCGCCACCCTTCACCTGCCAGTTCGACTGGGTGACGCTGCAGGCGGCCGGCACCTCGTCGGGGCCTGAATTCACCTACAACTGGACGACGAGCGACGGCATCATCCTCACGGGGCAGGGCACGCTCACGCCGCTGGCAGGCGCGCCCGGCACCTACGTGCTCGAAGTGACCAACACGGCCAACGGCTGCGTCGCTGCCGACTCGGTTACGGTCGTGGCCGACACCACGGCACCCGTGGCCGACGCCGGTCCGCCCCAGGTGCTCGATTGTGCCACGCCACAGGTCACCCTGCAGGGCAGCGCCACCGGCGGCAGCGGGGCGCCACAGTTTCAATGGAGCGGGCCGGGCATCGTGTCGGGGGCCCAGTCGGCCAATCCCGTGGTGGACCAGCCCGGTATCTACACCCTCGTGGTCACCAGCTCGGCCAACGGCTGCTCCGACACCGCCTCGGTGACCGTGACCGAAGACTACCAGCTGCCGACCGCCGTCATCGCTGCGCCCGGCACGCTCAACTGCCAGGACACCACGCTCGTGCTCGACGCCACGGGCAGCAGCCAGGGACCGGGCATTTCCTACACCTGGACCACGACCGACGGCCTGATCCTCAGCGGGGCCAACACCCTCACACCGGTCATCGGCGCCCCCGGCACCTACGTCCTGTCGGTGTTCAACGCCGCCAACCAGTGCAGCAACTCGGCTGCCGTGACCGTGCAGGCAGCCTACAACTATCCGACCGTGGACGCCGGTCCCGACATGGCCATCACCTGTACCGCCACCGAGGTTACGCTCGACGGCACCGCCTCGCAGGTGGGGCCGGGCGTGCTCATCCAGTGGTCGAGTCCTTCCGGAAACATCGTCTCGGGCGCGCAGACGCTCACGCCCGTCGTCAACGAGCCCGGCACCTACATCCTCACCCTGACCGACACGCTGACGGGGTGCAGTGCCAGCGACGAGGTGGTCGTCACCGTCGATGCCAGCGTGCCCGTGGCCGATGCCGGTCCCAACCTGACATTTAACTGCCTCAGCGGCGCCACCCTGACCATCGACGCCACGGGCTCGTCTGCCGGGCCCGATTTCAGCTATGCGTGGACCACGGCCGACGGCCACATCGTTAGCGGCGACAGCACGCTTACCCCCGTGGTCGATGCGCCGGGTACCTACGAGCTGGTCGTGACCAACCTGACCAATGGCTGCACCGCCTTTTCGGCGGTCACCATATCCGAAGACTACACGGCACCCACGCCATCAGTCTCGGTTTCCGGCATCATCAACTGTGCGCAGAGCACCGTCTGGCTCGATGCCTCCGCTTCCGCAAATGCCGACGCGTACGCATGGAGCACGCCCGACGGCCTCATCCTGTCCGATGCTGCGCTTCCGCAAATAGAGGTCGCTGCGAGCGGCACCTACGTGGTGACGCTCACCAACGGCGCCACGGGATGCAGCACCACCGATACCGTTTTCGTGGACGAAGATTTCACCACGCCGGCGGCCGTCATCGCCAGTCCGGCGCCGATCACCTGCGCGCAGGGCGCGGTGACGCTCGACGCCTCGGCCTCGACCATCGACAGCCTGACCAGCGTGGCCTGGTCCACCGCCGACGGCCACATCGCCAGCGGCGACAGCACGCTCACGCCTTCCGTAGATGCGGCAGGCCAGTACACCCTGGTGCTCGTGCACGAGGTGAGCGGCTGCCTTGCAACGGCCAGCGTGACCGTGGGCGAAGACCTGAACGCCCCGCTGGCCGAGGCCGGCCCGCCATTGACGCTCGACTGCACCGTGCCGCAGGAAGCGCTGCAGGGCCAGGCATCTGCCGGCACCCTCGTGTGGTGGACCACCGCCGACGGCGCCATCGTCTCGGGCGACAGCACGCTGACCCCCATCGTGGGCGCGGGCGGTACCTACGTGCTGCACGTGCTCGATCCGGGCAATGGCTGCTCGGCCACCGACACCGTCGAGGTGGTGCACACGGGCGCGCTGCCGCAGATAGCCATCGAGCCGCCGCTGACGCTCACCTGCGCCCTGACCGAGGTCGTCCTCGACGCCTCGGCCTCGGATGCCGACAGCGGGCTGGTCATCCAGTGGCAGACCGACGACGGGCACTTCGTCGCCGGCACGCAGAGCCTCACGCCCACCGTCGATGCCGCCGGCACCTACACCCTCACCATCTCCAATCCGGCCAACGGCTGCGTCAGTACGCAGTCGGTGACCGTAGGCATCGACACTGCGGCGCCCCAGCTCGCCATCGCACCGCCGGCACTCATGGGTTGCAACATGGCCACCCAGCAGCTCGAAGCCACCGCCAGCGGCGCCAGCGCCAACACCGTCTATCAGTGGACCACGGCCGACGGCACCATCCTCTCGGGTGCCACGACGCTGCAGCCCGTCGTGGGCAGCGGCGGTACCTATGTGCTGACGGCCTTCAACCCGGCCAATGGCTGCGAAAGCACTGCTGCCGTGACGGTCGTACAGGACCTGACGAGCCCGCAGGTGGAGCTCGGCCCGGATCAGGTGTTCACCTGCGCCACCGACTCGCTCGTCGCGCAGGCCCAGGTGAGCGGCCATCCCGACCATCTGCAGTTCACCTGGCAAACGGACGATGGCCTGCTGCTGGCACAGCAGGGACCGGTAGCCCACCTCGGCGCGGCGGGCACCTACGTGCTGCAGGTCGTCGATACGGTCAATTTTTGCGAAAGCGCGGACACCCTGCTCGTGCTGGCCGACGACAACCTGCCGCCCGTAGCCATCGCTGCGCCGGCGCCCATCACCTGTGCCAGCCCGCAGGTGCTGCTCGACGGCGCCGGCTCCGCCGCCGGGCCCGAATACAGCTATCTCTGGACCACCACCGACGGTCTGCTGGTGGGCGACACCACGGCCCCCACGACCATGGCTGCCGCGCCCGGCACCTACCAGCTCACCGTGTTCAACACCGACAACCAGTGCGTCAATACGGCCACGGTCGTGGTCACCGCCGACACCCTTCCGCCCGAGGCGGGCATCCTGCCGGCAGCGCTGCTCACCTGCAGCCAGCCCGAGCAAGTCCTGTCGGGCGTGGTCAATACGCCCTGGCCCTACGTCGTGGAGTGGCAGGCCGGCAACGGCGGGCACATCGTCGCCGACGCCCAGACGCTCACGCCCCTCGTCGACAGCCCGGGCACCTACACCATGACCGTGACCCACACCGGCAACGGGTGCAGCACCACCGTCAGCGTGGACGTGGCGGGCGATTTCGAGCAGCCGGTGCCGCAGGTCGCCCCGCCCGCGACGCTGACCTGCCTCGTGACGACCACCACGCTCGACGCCTCGGCCTCGTTTGGCGACAGCCTGGCCTTCGAATGGACGACCGACGACGGGCTGCTGCTCGCAGGCGCGCAGTCGCCCGTGGCCACGGCCGGCGCGCCGGGCACCTACTGGCTCACCCTCACCGACCAGACCAACGGCTGCAGCCAGACCACCTCCGTCGTGGTGCAGCAAGACGTGACGCCCCCCGAGGCCCAGGCCCAGGCGGCGGGCGCCATCACCTGCGCGCAGAGCGCCGTGACGCTGACCAGCGCCGGCTCTTCCTCGGGGCCCCAATTCACTTACCAGTGGACCACCCAGGACGGCCTCATCCTCTCGGGTGGGCAGCAGGCCGTAGCCACTGCCGGCGCAGCGGGCACCTACCAGCTGCAGGTGACCAACACGCAGAATGGCTGCACGGCCACGGCCGAGGTGTCAGTTGTCATCGACACGGTGGCGCCGCCGCTGACCCTCGCAGCCCCGGGCATGCTCACCTGTGCCCAGCAGCAGGTCAGCCTTTCGGCAAATACCACCCTGCCGGCCGGCACCTGGACCGTGCAATGGACGACGCCCGACGGCCACATCGTGGGCAGCGACCAGCAGCCCGTGGTGACCGTCGATGCCGGCGGCACCTACGTGGCCCAGCTGACCAGCCTCGACAACGGCTGTAGCAGCACCGCCGCGGCAGTGGTACAGGTGGACACGCTCACCCCCCAGGTCAGCCTTTCGGCAAATGGCGCCCTGACCTGCACGCAGGATGCCGTCCTGCTCACCGCCGCGCTCGACGTGCCGCCACCCGCAACGACGGTGCAGTGGACCGGCCCCGACGGACAGCCCCTAAGCGTGTCGGGCCTCGCCTTCGAGGCGACACAGCCGGGTACCTACCAAATCGCCATCACCAACCAGGCCAACGGCTGTACGGGCACGGCCGTCGCGGTGGTGGAGGATGCGCGCGTCTATCCGCAAATCGCGATGGCATCGCCCCAGCCACTCACCTGCCTCATCGACCAGGTGACCCTCGAAGCGCAGGTGCAGCCGGCCACCGGCCTCGATCCCGTCCTTTGGACCACGCCGGACGGACACCTCGTGTCGGGAGAACAGACGCTGACGCCCGTGGTGGATGCCCCCGGCACCTACCAGCTCTCGGTGACGCATGCCGCCTCGGGCTGCACGAGCACGGCAGCCGTGCAGGTGACCGAAGACCGCACGCCGCCGCAGGTGGATGCCGGCCCCGACAAGCTGATCGACTGCCATGTGCAGGAGGTGGTGCTCGAAGGCACGGCCACGGGCACCCAGCTTCAGATCACATGGACGACGGCGGATGGACACTTCGTCACTGATGTCGCCACGTTGACGCCTGCCGTCGATGCGCCAGGCACCTACGTGCTGCAGGTGACCGATCTGGCCAACGGCTGCGCTGGAGAGGACGAGGTGGTCGTCACGCGTTCGGTGCCGGAGGAGATGCTGGTCGAAGTGATCGACCCGCTGTGCCACGGCATGACGGGCGCCATCAGCATCCTCGAGGTGGAGGGGGGTGCACCGCCGTACAGCTACTCGCTCGACGGCGAGGACTTCACGCCCAATCCCGTGTTTACGGGTGTGCCGCCGGGCGAGTATGCCGTGCTGGCCCTCGACGCCAACGGCTGCATCGTGTCCGACACCGTCGAGCTCATCGAGCCCGAAGCCATCGACCTGTGGATCGACTCGATCGACGTGCTGCATTTTGGCGACAGCCTGCTCCTCGAAGCAAAGACCAACCTGCGGCCCAACCAGATAGCCACCATCCAGTGGACGCCCGTTGAAGGGCTGAGCTGCGACACCTGCCTCGTCACCTGGGCCAGGCCCTTCGAGTCGAACTGGTACAGCATCCTGCTGGTCGATCTCAACGGCTGCAGCGCCGAGGAAACGGTCTTCCTGCGCGTGGACAAGCGACCGGCCATCTACGTGCCCAATGCGTTCAGTCCCAACGGCGACGGCAACAACGACCGCTTCTACATCTTCGCCAAGCCCGGCGTGGTGCGCGAGATACGCGAGTTCCTGGTGTTCGACCGATGGGGCGAGGCAGTCTATCGGTACGAGCACTTCCAGCCCAACGATCCGGCCACCGGCTGGGACGGCACCCATCGCGGCCAGCCCATGAACCCGCAGGTGCTCGTCTGGTACGCCATCGTCGAGCTGGAAGACGGGCGCGTGGTCACCCTCAAGGGCGATGTGACCCTGGTGCGGTGAGCGTTGTGCCTGGTCGATGGTCAGAATATTCTCGTTACGCGTCACGCCCACCCGCTGAATGGGGCGCGTTCTCTACTTTTGCCGACCGAAAAGGGAATTCCTGTTTTTCACCTGAAAAAATGCAAAGCCAATGGCAAGAGCCCTGATTATCGGTGCCGGTGGAGTGGGACGCGTGACCACCTTCAAGTGCGCCATGCATCCGGAAGTGTTTACGGACATCATGCTGGCCAGCCGCACCAGGAGCAAATGCGACGTCATCGCCGAAGATGCACGCAAGGCCACGGGCCACCAGAGCATCCAGACCGCACAGGTGGATGCCGAAAACGTGCCCGAGCTGGTGCAGCTCATCCGCCAGTTCCAGCCCGACATCGTGATCCACGTGGCGCTGCCGTACCAGGACCTGACCATCATGGAGGCCTGCCTGGAAACGGGCGTGCACTACCTCGATACGGCCAACTACGAACCAAAGGATGTGGCCAAGTTCGAGTACAGCTGGCAGTGGGCCTACCACGACCGCTTCAAGGAGAAAGGCATCATGGCCGTGCTGGGCTGTGGCTTCGACCCGGGCGTGACCAACATTTTCACGGCGCGGGCAGCCAAGCACCATTTCGACGAGATCCACTACCTCGATATCGTCGACTGCAATGCCGGCGACCACGGCAAGCCCTTCGCCACCAACTTCAACCCGGAGATCAACATCCGTGAGATCACGCAGAAGGGCCGCTACTACGAAAACGGCCGCTGGGTCGAGACCGAGCCGCACGAGATCTGCATGGAGCTGACCTATCCCGAGATCGGCCCGCGCAAGTCGTACCTCATCTACCACGAAGAGCTCGAGTCGCTCGTCAAGCATTTCCCGACCATCAGGCGGGCCCGCTTCTGGATGACCTTCGGCGATGAGTACCTCACCCACCTGCGCGTCATTCAGAACATCGGCATGGCCAGCATCGAGCCGGTCAAGTACAAGGGCGTGGACATCGTGCCGCTCGAATTCCTCAAGGCCGTGCTGCCCGACCCGGGCGAGCTGGGCGAGAACTACAAGGGCCAGACCAGCATCGGCTGTCGCATCCGCGGCGTCAAGGACGGCAAGGAGCGCACCTACTACATCTGGAACAACTGCAGCCACGAGGCCGCCTACCGCGAGACGGGCGCCCAGGGCGTGTCGTACACCACGGGCGTGCCCGCCATGCTCGGCGCCAAGATGGTGCTCGAGGGCAAATGGACGGGCGCCGGCGTGTTCAACGTCGAGCAGTTCGATCCCGATCCCTTCCTGGCCGAGCTGGGCGACAACGGCCTGCCCTGGCACGAGGCCTTCGATGTGGATCTCGAAGTGGACGATCCGTCGAAGAAGTGCAAGTGACCACTAACGTTTGCGAGCC
>CAYNYN010000040.1:0-13717 GCA_964401445.1 uncultured Saprospiraceae bacterium
ACGAGATCCGGCACACGACGTTTGCGGTGCCCCGCACGGCACACTGTTTCCACCTCGGCCCCACCGACGGCACGGCCGACGAGCTTTGGATTGCCTGCCACGGCTACGGCCAGCTGGCCAGGCACTTCATCCGCCGCTTCGATGCCGTGGCCGACGGCACGCGCCTGGTGGTGGCCCCCCAGGGACTTTCCGTGTTTTACACCAAGGGACTGAGCGACGCGCCGGGCGCCAGCTGGATGACGCGTGAGGAGCGCCTCAGCGAGATTGCCGACTACAGCACCTGGCTGCAGATGGTGTACGGCCATTATGCGGGCTTGTGCCGGCCGGGCGCACGGGTGGTCCTTTTTGGCTTCTCTCAGGGCTGCGCCACCGTCATGCGGTGGCTGACGCGCTGCCGCCCCCACTTCGACGAGCTGATGCTCTGGGCAGGGCTCACCCCCGAAGACATCGATTACCGGCCCTTCCGGGCGTGGTTTGCCGAAAGGCGCCTCTGGATGGCCTTCAGCATGACCGATCCGTTCCTCACGCCCGAGCGGCTGCAGTGGCAACGCGATTTCGCCCGGGCGCAGGGACTGCCTTTCCGCGAACTGACCTACGAAGGCGGGCATCAGGTGACGAGGGAAGGGCTCAGGCAATGGCTCGAGCTGCGGGCAAAATGACAATCGGGCAGCAACCCTGACGGTCACTGCCCGATCGATTCGGAAAGGCGGGATCCATTACTCTCCTTCGTCGCCCATGAACTGCTTCATGGTATCGACGTATTTCTCAAGGGCGCTGTCCATGGAAGAGAAGGCCCGGTGCATGATTTTGCTGAAATCCTCGGGCTTTTCCACGAACACTTCCGCGCTGATCCACACATTGTCGCCCACCACCTGGGCTTTGGCCACCTTGGTGTTGGCCGTGGCTTCATTGCAGGCAAACAGGGCGTACAACCGCTCTTCGTCGCTTTCGATTTCCCAGATGTTGGGCAGCATCACGCCGAAAAACTCGGGATCGTCTTCATTGACGCTGATGAAATAGGTGAAACCCTCGCGCTTGAACTGCACGTCGCCATCTTCGTCCACCTTGGGTTGGTACCCTTCCTCGCTCAGGTAGTCGAGGTAGATTTTCTGGAGGGATTCTTTGCTCATCTGCGCGTGGGCTACCGTGCCCCAGCAAATGCCGCAAAGGAGCAGACCGAACAAACCGGCCCTGGAAAGGAAAAACTTCATTTTGAAAAATTTTGAATACATAAACACCGCACATATGCGGCAAAAAGGATTATTCGACAAGATACGCCAAGTTTGGAAAACCCGCCATGCCCTCAGCCGCATTTTGCCAATTGGCATACAGAAAGCACCACTGACAGATGGGGGACGCCTGCCATGGCTGCTGACTTTTTGGCATGATAACACGCACATATCGCTGTCAAATTGTTGTTGAAAAATGGGAAAAGGCGGCAAACCGGCAGGATTGGCGCATGCGGGGCGCTTGGCACGCACATTGAACGGGCAGGGGCGCAAGCAATCGAGCTGGCAACGAAATCAAGAACCCAAAACAAGAAAGAGTTATGAGCAAGATCATTGGTATAGACCTCGGTACGACCAACTCGTGCGTGGCAGTAATGGAGGGCAACGAGCCCGTCGTTATCCCCAACGAGGAAGGTCGTCGCACTACCCCTTCGGTAGTAGCATTCCTCGATAATGGCGAACGCAAGATCGGTGATCCGGCCAAGCGTCAGGCCATTACCAACCCCGAGCGCACGATCTTCTCGATCAAGCGCTTCATGGGTCGTCGTTACTCGGAAGTACAGGACGAGATCAAGCGCGTGCCCTACAAGGTAGTACGCGGCGAAAACGATACGGTACGCATCGACATCGACGGCCGCCTGTACACGCCCCAGGAGATCTCGGCCATGATCCTTCAGAAAATGAAGAAGATCGCCGAAGACTACCTGGGTCAGGAAGTGAAGGAGGCCGTCATCACCGTGCCGGCTTACTTCAACGACTCGCAGCGCCAGGCCACCAAGGAGGCAGGTGAAATCGCCGGCCTGAACGTGCGCCGTATCATCAACGAGCCCACGGCTGCCGCTCTGGCCTATGGCCTCGACAAGCGCGGCAAGGAGATGACCATCGCCGTGTACGACCTGGGTGGTGGTACGTTCGACATCTCGATCCTCGAGCTGGGCGACGGCGTCTTCGAAGTGAAATCGACCAACGGCGACACCCACCTGGGTGGCGACGACTTCGACCAGAAGCTGATCGACTACCTGGCCGACGAGTTCAAGAAGGAGGAAGGCGTCGATCTGCGCAAAGACCCGATGGCCCTGCAGCGCCTGAAGGAAGCTGCCGAAAAGGCCAAGATCGAGCTGTCGTCCTCGTCGGAAACGGAAGTCAACCTGCCGTACATCACGGCCGTGGACGGCGTGCCCAAGCACCTGGTGAAGAAGATCACGCGCTCGAAGTTCGAGCAACTGATCGACGACCTGGTAGAGCGCACGCTCGAGCCCTGCCGTCAGGCACTGAAGGACGCCGGTCTGTCGGTCAGCGACATCGATGAGGTGATCCTCGTGGGTGGCTCGACCCGTATCCCGCGCATCCAGCAGGCCGTGGAGCAGTTCTTCGGCAAGAAGCCGAACAAGAGCGTGAACCCCGACGAGGTCGTGGCTATCGGTGCGGCCATCCAGGGTGGCGTGCTCAGCGGCGACGTACAGGACGTGCTGCTGCTCGACGTGACGCCGCTGTCGCTCGGTATCGAGACGCTGGGTGGCGTGATGGACGTGCTCATCCCGGCCAACACGACCATCCCGGTACGCAAGTCGAAGATCTACTCGACCGCTGCCGACAACCAGACCTCGGTAGAGATCCACGTGCTGCAGGGTGAGCGCCCGATGGCCAAGGACAACCGCACGGTCGCACGCTTCATCCTCGACGGCATCCCGCCCGCACCGCGTGGCGTGCCCCAGATCGAGGTGACCTTCGACATCGACGCCAACGGCATCCTGAACGTATCGGCCAAGGACAAGGCCACGGGCAAGGAGCAGAGCGTACGCGTGGAAGCTTCGACGGGCCTGAGCAAGGAGGAAATCGAACGCATGCGCCGCGAAGCCGAGGCCAACGCCGAAGCCGACCGCAAGGCACGCGAGCGCGCCGAGAAACTGGTAGCTGCCGACTCGCTCATCTTCCAGACCGAGAAGCAGCTCAAGGAGTTCGGCGACAAGCTGCCTGCTGACAAGAAAGGCGCCATCGAGTCGGCACTGAACGAGCTGAAGGAGGCCCACAAGGCCGAAGACGTCGATCGCATCGACAAGGCCATGGCCGACCTCAACGCCGCATGGCAGGCTGCCAGCCAGGAGATGTACCAGGCACAGCAGCAGGCCGGCACGACGACCAACGGCGGCGGCGAGCAGGCCTCCGGCAGCAGCAGTGCCGAAGACGTGACCGACGTGGAATACGAAGAAGTGGATGACAAGTAAGCCAACTGATCATTCCATCTGAACCGGAAATTTGACCGAATGCCCCGGGTGCCCCAAGCACTCGGGGCTTTTTCATTTTTGGGCGAAAGCCCGTTTTGGGAAAAAATGAACGCCCATCACGCGTTGCGCTTCTCTTTCATCCGAAAAAACCTGCCACTCAATCAAAAATGCGTCCACCCAAACGCCAATAGGTCGGAAGGCGGCAATGCCTCCGTCAGGCTGGCTGATTTTTTGCAAAGTCTCCCCCAGAACCTTACGCATATGGCTGACGAAGCGGCTCTTACGTGGATGGCAGTGCAGATAGACCGGTCGCGCATCGATCGGGTGTTTCTGACCAAGTCGGTCATGCCCCTGTTCAATGCGACTACCGCAGCGGGCATCTCCGACTGGCCGTTTTATACCATCTCACGTCGGCCAGCTTCGTTTCGCATCTGGTTTTCCCTTTCCGACCCGCATCTGATAGGGCTGCTGCGGCCTGCCATCGAAGAGCATTTCCAGCTCTGGCTCGATAGCGAGCTACAGCAAAAAGAGCTGCGGCTGCACTACGGACAGCCACATGAGCTGCTCGGCGAGGAAAGCGAAACCCGCGATGTGGCCGTACGCATGTTGCACCTGGTCTCGGGCACGTGCCTGAAATGCCTGCACTACTATCGCCACGAGTGGAACGAACAGCTGGCCCTGCAGATGGCCCTGCAGATGCAAATGATCCTGCTGAAAAGCTTCACCCCCCTCGACACCGAAGCGGTGTGCCTGCTCGAGCAGCTCTTCCGGAACGAGGTGCGCACACGCACACCCGACTGGAAAGAAATGTCGCGCATGCAGCGAATCGAGCGGATAGCGGAATGGCGCTGCCAGCTCTACGAACGCAAGCAAAGGGCCCACCATCTGCTGCTGAAACAGGCCAGCTGGCTGTGGGCCCAACCCTCACCGCCGGTGCCCCCGCCGCTCGAGCGCTTTGCCACCATCGCGCCCGTGCTCATCCGCTCCTTCAAGGAAGCGCTGCCGGCAGCGGCACGGCAGGATCCGGACGAGGGCCTGCCCAGCCCCGCAAGCTGGCAGCCGTTGCACCACTTCTTCCGGCACATCCACAACAACCTGCTCCTCGAAGAAGAGGCTGCCCTCCTCGACTTTGCCCTGATCCCGCAGGCCATCCAACAGGCCACCTCGCGGATGAGCTGACTTTTCGCATCGGTGTATGCACGTGCTGGTTCCTAACTTGGCAGCGAATTCCCATTCACCTGCCAAACACAGCACTCATGACGACCATCCTCGACGGAAAAAAGCTTTCCCAACAGATCAAGGAAGAGATAGCCGATGCAGTGGCGAAAATGAAAGCGGCCGGCCAGCGCCCGCCCCACCTGGCCGCCGTACTGGTTGGCGACGATCCGGCCAGCCAGGTGTACGTGCGCAACAAGGTGCGCTCGTGCGAGCAGGTAGGCTTTGGCTCCACCCTCATCCGCAAGCCTGCCACCATCACCCAGGAAGAACTGCTGGCCACGGTGCACGACCTCAACGAAAACCCCGAAATAGATGGTTTCATCGTGCAGCTGCCCCTGCCCGGCCACCTGAACGAGGAGGAAGTCACCCTCGCCATCGACCCGCGCAAGGACGTCGACGGCTTCCATCCCGTCAACTTCGGCCGCATGGCGCAGGGCCTGCCCTGCTACCTGCCGGCCACGCCCTTCGGCATCATGGAAATGCTGCGCCGCTACGAGATACCCACAGAAGGCAAGCATGCCGTGGTCGTGGGCCGCAGCAACATCGTCGGCACGCCCATGGCGCTGCTGCTGTCGCGCAAGGGCTACCCCGGCAACTGCACCGTGACGCTCTGCCACAGCCGCACCCGCGACATCGGCGCCGAGCTGCGCCGCGCCGACATCGTCGTGGCGGCCATCGGCAAGGCCGACTTCATCACGGGCGACATGGTCAAGGAAGGAGTGGTGGTCATCGATGTGGGCATCAACCGGGTGGACGACCCCACCGCCAAAAAGGGCTACCGCCTCAAGGGCGACGTCCACTTCGAGTCGGTAGCCCCCAAGGCCAGCTACATCACCCCCGTGCCGGGGGGCGTGGGCCCCATGACGGTCACCTCGCTGTTGCTCAACACGCTCCGCGCCGCACGCAGGGAAGTGTATGGCTGAGGCGGGCGAAACACGGACGACACCCTGCCAGCTGACGCTTGATTTTTGTCATCGGCGAAATGCCCCGGTGCGGCTTCATTTGCCGAAAAGGCGGAACTTTCGCTGAATTCATCCCGGCCCGAATATGAGATCACTTTTCCTGCTTGCCCTGATGACAGCCTTCCTCGGCCCGCTGGCCGCACAGCCGCCATGGCTGGGCTGCGACCTGAGCTACGTCAACGAGATGGAAGATTGTGGCGTGACGTATCAGGCCAACGGGCAGGTAGTGGACCCGTACCAGCTGTTTGCCGAAAGGGGCTGCAACCTGGTGCGGCTGCGGCTGTGGCATACGCCCAGCTGGTACGATACCCTCAACAGCGGCCAGCGCTACGGCGACTTTGCCGACGTGCGCCACAGCATCCAGCGCGCACACGCTGCCGGCATGGCCGTGCTGCTCGATTTTCACCTGAGCGACACCTGGGCCGACCCCGGCAAGCAGCGCGTGCCCGCTGCCTGGGAACCCGTCGTGGACGACCTGCCCATCCTGCAGGACTCGCTCTACCAGTACGTCTACTCCACCCTCATGCGCCTGCATGCCGAGGCGCTGCTGCCCGAAATGGTGCAAATAGGCAACGAGACCAACAAAGGCATCCTCCTCTCGCCCCAGGACGACCAGAGCGGCTGGGTGCTCGACTGGCCGCGCAATGCGGCGCTCTTCAACACGGCCATCCAGGCCGTGCGCGACGTGGAAAACGCCACCGGCAAGGACATCGCGGTAGCCATCCACCCGGCCGGCCCCGAAAACGCCCTTTGGCTCGTGCCGGCCTTCGTGCAGCACGGCGTCACCGATTTCGACCTCATCGGCATCAGCTACTACTGGCAATGGCACCAGCCCACCGACATCGGCGGCACGGCGGCGGTCATCGCCCAGCTGCGCCAGCAATTTCCCGACAAGGAGGTGATGATCTTCGAGACGGGCTATCCCTGGACGCTCGCCAATGCCGATCCGGCCGACAACATCCTCCATGCCCTGCATCCCGACTACAGCCCGGCCTCGCCGGCACAGCAGCGCCAGTGGCTGATCGACCTGACCGAAGCCGTGCTGGCAGCCGGCGGCAGCGGCGTCATCTACTGGGAACCGGCATGGGTCAGCTCGCCCTGCCACACCAGCTGGGGGCAAGGCTCGCACTACGAAAACGCCGCCTTTTTCGACTTCGGAAACGAGCTCATCGAAACGGGCGGCATCGGATTTCTCGGTCATCAGTATGTCAGCCTTTCGGCAAATGAAGCCCGCCAGTCGGACCTGCGTCTCTACGTTGCCGACAGTGCGCTGGTGATCGAGTGGCACCATGCGGTGGGAGCAGACCCGCTCTGGCTCGAATACTCGGATATGAGAGGCAGCATCGCCTTTCGGCAAACGTTACCCACGGAGGCACTGACCACCGCCGAGGGTCGGCTCGCGCTCCCGCTGCCTGATTTGCCGAAAGGCGCATATGTGATCGCATTGCAGTCAAAAGAAGGGGTGCGTGCCATTGCGCGCCTGTTCATTCCCTGATTCAGAAAAACCAATTATCCGAACCAAAAAGAAGGAGGTGTTATGAAACTGGACAGACTATTCGGCTTGCTGCTGGTGTTGTGGCTGCCCGCTGCCTTGTGGGCCCAGCGCACCATCAGTGGTACCGTGACCGACGCCCAGACGGGCGAACCGCTCATCGGAGCCAACATCCTCGTGGTGGGCTTCGACAAGGGCACCGTGACCGACCTGGACGGGCGGTACGAGCTCGAAGTGCCCGAGGGTGCTACCACGCTGCGCTTCAGCTATACCGGCTACCAGCCGCAGGAAGTGAACATCGACGGCCGCAGCGTGATCGACGTGGCCTTGCAGGAGGGCGAGCTGCTCGGCGAGGTCGTCGTCATCGGCTACGGCAAGGTGAAACGCGAGGACGCCACCGGCTCGGTGCAGTCGGTCTCGGCCAAGGACTTCAACCGGGGCGCCATCACGGGGCCGCAGGAGCTGCTGGCCGGCAAGGTGGCCGGCGTGCAGGTGGTCACTGACCCCTCGCCGGGCGGCGGCGCCGTCATCCGCATTCGGGGCGGCTCCTCGCTCAGCGCCTCCAACGACCCGCTCATCGTGGTGGATGGCGTGCCCGTGGACAACGGCGGCATCGCCGGCGAGCGCAACATCCTGAACTTTCTCAACCCCAACGACATCGAGTCGTTCACCGTGCTCAAGGACGCCTCGGCCACGGCCATCTACGGCTCGCGCGCCTCGAACGGCGTCATCCTCATCACCACCAAGAAGGGCAGCCTCGGCAAGAAGCTGTCGGTGCAGTACAACGGCAACTTCTCCATCTCGTCGCCCATCGCCACGGTCGACGTGCTCGACGCCGCCGAATACCGCGCACTCATCGAGTCGCGCTATCCGGAAGGGCACCCGGCCCGCGACCTGCTGGGCGACGCCAACACCGACTGGCAGGACGTGATCTACGACCCCGCCACGGGGCACGACCACAACCTCAGCTTTTCGGGCGGCATCGGCGTGGTGCCCTACCGCGTGTCGCTGGGCTACACCGACAAGAACGGCATCCTGCTCACCGACCGCTTCACGCGCACCACGGCAGCCCTGAACCTGTCGCCGGGCCTGCTCGACAACCGCCTGCAGATCAACTTCAACGTCAAGGGCATGCGCACCCACAACCGCTTCGCCAACCGCGGGGCCATCGGCGCTGCCCTGTTCTTCGACCCCACGCAGCCGGTGTATGACGAAGGCAACGCCTATGGCGGCTACTTCACCTGGCTGCAAAACAACGGCGACCCCAACCCGCTGGCGCCGGCCAACCCGCTGGCCCTGCTCGAGCTGCGCGACGACCAGTCGGACGTCAACCGCATCCTGCTCAATGGCTCGGCCGACTACCGCTTCGGCTTCCTGCCCGACCTGCGCGCCACGCTCAACCTGGGCTACGACTACAGCAAGGGCCAGGGCACCGTCAACGTGCCCGACTACGCCTCGTTTGCGTACGACGCCCAGAACGGCGGCGGCGAAAAGACCGAGTACAACCAGGAGAAGAAGAACGAGCTGCTGGAGTTCTACCTCACCTACGGCAAGGAGTTCGAAAAGATGCGCCTCGAGGCCATGGCCGGCTACTCGTGGCAGCACTTCTGGTACAGCGACAACTTCTTCTCCTCGAACCTGGCCGGCACGGAAGTGAACGAAGGCGACAACGCCGGCGAGCTGTACCTGCTGTCGCTCTTCGGTCGCCTCAACCTGACCTTCAGCGAGCGCTACCTGCTCACGCTGACGCTGCGTCGCGACGGCACCTCGCGCTTCTCGCCCGACGCGCGCTGGGGCATGTTCCCCTCGGCCGCTTTTGCCGTCAAGGTCATCGAGAACGGCAGCGGCGCCCTGTCGAGCCTCAAGCTGCGCCTGGGCTATGGCGTCACCGGCCAGCAGGACGTGGGCGGCTACTACCTCTACCTGCCGCGCTACCTGGCCAGCTTCGACAACGCGCGCTACCAGTTCGGCGACGAGTTCGTCACGACGCTGCGCCCCGAGGGCTATGACTACAACATCAAGTGGGAAGAGACCACGACCTGGAACGCGGCGGTGGACTTCGGCCTGCTCGACGGCCGCCTCAACGGTACGCTCGAAGGCTACATCCGCCAGACCGACGACCTGATCAACTTCATCCCCGTGCCTGCAGGGACCAACCTGACCAACTTCATCAACACCAACGTGGGCAACATGGTCAACCGGGGCGTCGAGCTGACGCTGAACGGCACCCTGCTGCAGGCCGACGATTTCAACTGGGACTTCGGCTTCAACGCCACCTGGAACCAGAACGAAATCACGAAGCTGACCGCCTCGGACGATCCCACCTATCAGGGCGTGCTCGTGGGCGGCATCTCGGGCGCCGTGGGCAACACCATCCAGATCCACAGCGTGGGCTACCCCGCCAACTCGTTCTACGTCTTCGAACAGGTGTACGACGAAAACGGCAAGCCCATCGAAGGCCTGTACGTCGATCGCAACGGCGACGGCCAGATCAACTCGGAAGACCTGTACCGCTACAAGAAGCCCCAGCCCGACCTGTTCCTCGGCTTCAACTCCTTCCTCACGAAGGGCAATCTGGAGCTGTCGTTTGCCGGCAGGGCCAACGTGGGCAACTACGTGTACAACAACGTGCAGAGCAACGGCGCCAGCTTCAACAACCTGTACCACCCCACCGGCTACCTCGGCAACGTGCACCGCGTGGCTACCGAGCTGGGCTTCGAAAACCCGCAGTACTTCAGCGACCACTTCGTGCAGGACGGCTCGTTCCTGCGCCTCGACCACATCACGCTGGGGTACAATTTGACGGAAGTCATCGAGAAAATGAGTACGCTGAAGGTGTATCTGACCATCCAGAACCCGCTGCTCATCACCAACTACGAAGGCATCGACCCCGAGGTGTTCGGCGGCATCGACAACAACGTCTATCCGCGTCAGCGCGTCGTGCTCTTCGGCCTGAATGCGGGATTCTGAGTGGAGAGGAATCGAGGATCTGAGGATCCGGGGATTTGAGTTTTTCAGACAAGAGACTGGTTTCCAGTTTTTCAATTCAAAAAAAAGAACCAAAGATGAGATCATATAAAATCCACATGCTCTGGGTGCTGGCTGCCGGCCTGGTGGTCACGCTCAGCTCGTGCTTCAAGGACCTGGACACGGTGCCGCTCGATCCGGACGAGATCACGGCAGCCACGGTCTACGACAATCCCGAAGCCTACCGCCAGGTGCTGGCCAAGCTGTACGCCGGCCTGGCAGTGACGGGGCAGCAAGGCCCGCACGGCCAGCCCGACATCGCGGGTATCGACGAGGGCTTCGGCCAGTATCTGCGCGGCTACTGGTACCTGCAGGAGCTGCCCACCGACGAGGCCGTCATCGGCTGGAACGACCGCACCATCAAGGACTTCCACGAGCAGGACTGGGACGCCCAGGACGTGTTCATCCACGCCTTCTACAGCCGCGTCTTCTACCAGATCGCCCTGTGCAACGAGTTCCTTCGGGAGACCACCGATGAAAAACTCGACAGCCGCGGCGTGGACGCCGCCCTGCGCGCGGAGATCAAGACCTACCGTGCCGAGGCGCGTTTCCTGCGTGCGCTCAGCTACTGGCATGCGCTCGACCTCTTCCGCTCGGTGCCGTTCGTGACCGAAGCGGACGCCGTGGGCGCTTTCTTCCCCGAGCAGATCTCGCCGGAAGACCTGTTTGCCTACATCGAGACCGAGCTGCGCGAGGCCGCCCAGGACATGGTACCGCCGCGCCAGAACGAGTACGGCCGTGCCGACCAGGCAGCTGCCTGGACGCTGCTGGCCAAGCTCTACCTCAACGCCGAGGTGTACATCGGCCAGCCGCGCTATACCGAATGCATCGAGTATTGCAAGAAGGTCATCGACGCCGGCTACACGCTCGAGCCGGAGTACGAGCACCTGTTCCTGGCCGACAACCACCTGTCGAGCGAAACCATCTTCTCGGTGGCCTTCGACGGCGTGAACACGCGCACCTGGGGCGGCACCACCTTCCTCGTCCATGCCGCCGTGGGTGGCAACATGAACCCCGCCGACTTCGGCATCGACGGCGGCTGGGGCGGCATCCGCACCACCAGCGCCATCGTGGAGAAATTCCCTGCCGTGGGTGGAGGCACCGTGCTGGTGGCGCCCAACGAAGGCAACACCGCCAGCTACGACCGCATCTACGTGCCGGGCGCCTACCAGGGCTGGGATCCGGCCAACCCCAACACCGTGCTCACCTCGCCCAACGGCGACGGCGTGTACGAGGGCTACATGTGGTTCGATGCCGGCACCGAGTTCAAGTTCACGCAGATGCCCAACTGGGACGTCAACTGGGGCGACAACGAGCCCGACGGCATCCTCGACCCCAACGGCGCCAACATCTTCGTGGCTGAGGCCGGCTTCTACCACCTCGTGGTGGACCTCAACGACCTCACCTACTCGCTGACGCCCACCACCTGGGGCGTGATCGGCTCGGCTACGCCCAATGGCTGGGACAGCGACATCGACATGACGTGGGATCCGAACGAAGGGGCGCTCGTGGCCACCCTCTCGCTGACGGCCGGCGAAATCAAGTTCCGCGCCAACGACGACTGGGCGCTCAACTACGGCGACAACGGCGCCGATGGCATCCTCGAGCGCGACGGCGCCAACATCACCATCCCCTCGGCGGGCACCTACATCATCAAGCTCTACCTCGACAAGCCCGACTACACCTACGCCATCGAGCGGCCGGCCTTCGACAAGCGTGCGCTGTTCTTCACCGACGGCCAGACGCTCGAGATCAACGACATCTCAGAGTTCACCGAAGGCTATGCCGTGACCAAGTGGAAAAACGTGACGCGCGACGGCCTGCCCGGCAGCGACCTGACCTTCTGCGATACCGACTTCCCGATGTTCCGCCTGGCCGACGTGTACCTGATGTACGCCGAGGCCGTGCTGCGCGGCGGCACGGGCGGCGACCTGGCCCAGGCGCTCGACTACGTCAACCAGGTGCGTGCACGCGCCTATGGCGATGCCTCGGGCCACATCACGCAGGACGAGCTCACGCTCGACTTCATCCTCGACGAGCGGGCGCGCGAGCTGCTGTGGGAAGGCCATCGCCGCACCGACCTGATCCGCTTCGGCCGCTTCTCGGAAACGACCTACCTGTGGCCGTGGAAAGGCGGCGTGCCCGAAGGACGCTCAGTACCCGCCTTCCGCGACGTGTACCCGATTCCGGCTGCCGACCTGGCTGCCAACCCCAATCTGGTGCAAAACCCGGGCTACTGATGCCCCGCCATGTGGCAGATTTCGATTTTGTGAACACACAAAAAGCAAGGAAAAATGACCTTTCGAAAATATAGCTTCTGGATCCTTGGGGCGGTGACTCTGCTCACCGCCTGCACCAAGGCCGTCTTCGACCCCATCGTCAAGTTGGGCAATGCGCCGCAGATCACCTCGCCCGCCGACGGCAGCAGCTTCGTGCTCACCGAAGACATCGCCGCCGACACCTTCGCCACCGTCGAATGGACGGCTGCCGATTTCGGCTTCCAGGCGGCGGTAACCTACGAGGTGCAGCTCGACAAGGCCGGCAACGACTTCTCCAACCCCATCCTGCTGGGTACCACCAGCGGCCTGTCGCTGCCGCTCGTCGTGGAAAAGGTGAACAACCAGCTGCTCACCCGCAACATCCCGGGCGAGGTGGCTACCGACTTCCAGTTGCGCATCGTGGCTACGGTGCACGACTCGGTGCCGGCCCTCATCAGCGAGACCATCGCCCTCACCATCACGCCCTACACCGTCCAGATCGACTATCCCAAGCTGCAGGTGCCGGGCAGCTACCAGGGCTGGGATCCGGCCAACGAGGAAACGGTCATCTGGTCGGTCAATGCCGATGAGCGCTACGAGGGCTACATCTACTTCCCCGAGGACAACGTCGAGTTCAAGTACACCAAGGGGCCGAGCTGGACGACCAACTGGGGCGACAACGGCGCCGACGGCACGCTCGAGCCCGATGGCGCCAACATCGTGGCAGGGCCCGCCGGCCAGTACAAGCTCAACGTGGACCTCAACACGCTCACCCACAGCTTCGTGCGCACCGACTGGGGCCTCATCGGCTCGGCCACGCCCAACGGCTGGGACAGCGACATGGACATGACCTTCGACCCCGCCACCAACGTCTGGTCCATCACCACCGACCTGAGCGCCGGCGAGATCAAGTTCCGCGCCAACGACGACTGGGCCATCAACCTGGGTGACAACGACGCCGACACCTACCTCGAATACGACGGCGCCAACATCGTCATCGAAGAGGCGGGCAACTACACCATCGAGCTGATGCTGCGCATGCCGCGCTACCGCTACAAGATCACGAAGAACTGATTCGACTGCTGCCTTTCGGCAAAAAACACAAGGGCGGGCCGCTCGGCGAGCGGCTCGCTCTTTTTTTTGCCCAACCTGCCGCGATAGGCCGCTTCACCCGATTTCGCCAGACTCGGTGGCCCTCGGTGTGTACTCTGTGAAACTCTGTGGTAGGAAAAACTGCGCCTCAACTGCGTTTTCTGCGTCTGAAAGCTGCGCTTTGAAGCTCGCTGCGCTCGCGACGATGGACGAT
>CAYNYN010000040.1:13817-16850 GCA_964401445.1 uncultured Saprospiraceae bacterium
TCGGGGTCGTCACGCTCAACCCTCAACCAATTCGACCGGTTTCACCGATTCACCCGATTTCACCTTCTTTGAATTCTACCTGATTTTTTTGAATTCTACCTAATTTTGCCTCACATAGCCCCAAAGAGCGAGCATGCGTGCGCTCCTCCTGGCCCAGCCAGGATTGCTACACATACTTGCATTCACCCTTCATTTTGACCAATGAAAACGCTACTCACCCTCATGCCCAGAGGCATGCTCGTCGGGGCTGTTGCCTGGCTCATGATGCCTGTATTGCTTAACGCACAGGCACCCGCTCCAGCCCTTGTCGGTTACTGGCAGAACTGGTATGACCCTGCCTCGCCCTACATCCCCTTGCCCGACATCGATTCGCGCTACAACGTCATCCAGATCAGCTTCGGCACCCCTATCAACGGCACCGATTACGAGATCGGCTTCACGCCCGACGGCATTTCCCAGGCCACCTTCATCAGTCAGGTGCAGGGGCTGCAGGCGCAGGGGAAAAAGGTGTTGCTCAGCATCGGCGGGGCCAACGATCCCGTCTCGCTCGACACCTACGCCGAAAGGGACGTCTTCGTCAGCTCGGTCACCGGCCTGCTGAACACCTACGGCTTCGACGGCATCGACATCGATTTCGAAGGTAGCTCCCTGTCGGTCTCCTCCAACAGCACCATCGCCTCGCCGGTAGACTCGCCCATCATCTACCTCATCGAGGCGATCAAGACCATCATGGCCAACTACCGCGCCAACAACAATAACCAGAAGATGCTGCTCACCTTTGCCCCGGAAACGGCCTTGGTGCAGGGGGGCATGTCGCAGTGGGGTGGCTTGTGGGGTGCCTATCTGCCCGTGCTGCACGCCCTGCGCGATTCCATCGACCTGCTGCACGTACAGTTGTACAACAGCGGCTCGATGTACGGCATCGACGGAGGCATCTACAACCAGGGCACTGCCGATTTCATCGTGGCCATGTGCGAGGCGCTCATACAGGGCTTCGACGTGCCGCTGTCGGGCAATACGGCTGGTCCTTTCCAGGGCTTTCCCGAAAGCAAAATCGCGGTGGGCCTTCCGGCCTGTCCCAGCGCCGCAGGCGGCGGTTTCACGCCTACGGCCACGGTGGCGGCAGCCATCAACTACCTGCGTGGCCAGGGCCCCAAGCCGGGCAGCTATACCCTGGCAGGCGGCCCCTATCCCGACCTCGCAGGCATGATGACGTGGTCGATCAACTGGGACGCGCTCTCTACCTGCAACAGCACCAGCTACGAATTTGCCGCCAACTTCGAAGACATCTTCCTCGCCGGGCCGTGCTGGAAGCCCAACCTGGGACCGGACGTGTCGGCTTGCGACATCTCTTTTCCCTACACCCTGGACAGCGGCACGCCCACCAACACCAACGTCACCTTCACCTGGAAAAACCTCACGACCAACCAGACCCTGGTGTCGAACAGCGCCACCGCCAATACCTGGAACATCAGTGCGGCCGGCACCTATCGCGTGATCCGCGACTCGGCCGGCTGCTCCAAATCGGACGACATCGCCGTGCTGGAAGACCTGCCGACGCCGGCCCTGCCCGCCACCGAGAACATCTGTGCCGTGGTGCCGCTCACGCTCACGGCCTCCAATGCAGGAAGTTTCCCTTCAGGCACCACCTTCCAGTGGTACCAGGACGGCAGCCCGCTCACCGGCGAGACCTCCACCACGCTCACCAACATCCGGGTGGCCGGCGACTACAAATTGGTGGCCCAAAAGAACATTTGCACCACCGAAAGCACGAGCGCCGTCAGCTCTGCGCTGCCCGAGCCCATCGATGGCTGCACCACCGCGGGCAATGCCGCACAACTGGCCGTGCGCCAGACCAGCTCCTCGACGGGGCCCTACACCTGGTACGACAGCAGCACGGGTGGAACGGCACTGGGCACCGGCACCACCTTCACCACGCCCCCGCTCAACGCCACCACCACCTATTACGTGGAGGATGCCAGCTCGATCAGCACGAGCACGACCGGTCCTCCCGCAGCCGACAACGGACTGGGCACCCTGCAGAACTGGGTTGGCCCCAAAGAGATCATCTTCGATGCCCACCTGCCGTTCACCCTCAAAGAGGTGACGGTCTATCCCGCCATCTGGTGCTACACCCATACCCTGACGTTCGAAATTCGCGACAATGCCGGCAACGTATTGCCCAACGGAGCGCAGTCCTTTTCCATCACCGATGACACCGATTGCGGCACTATCAGCGGAGCCGTCACCCTCACCCTCTCGAATGGCGGCGTGCAAATTCCGGCAGGTACCGGATACAAGCTCGTGCAAACGGGCTCTATCGGCTTCAACCACTGGTCGGGATCGGTGAGCTATCCCATGTCCTACAGCCCGATATTTACCATTACGGGCGGCAGCTCATCTACCAAATACATGGCCGTACACGACTGGGTGGTCGAAAGCTCCTGTGCGCGCATGCCCGTCGTGGCAGAAGTGAGCACGAATTGCGCGCCAATGCCCGTCGAGCTGGTGTCGTTCACCGCCAAACCCCATCCCGATGGCGTCGAGCTGCAGTGGGCCACCGCCAGCGAGACCGACAACATGGGCTTCTTCGTGCTGCGTCAGACCGACCGCACGCCCTTCGACACCGTCGGCTGGGTGGATGCCGCCGGCACCGCCCACACCTACGACTTCCTGGACCGCACCGCCCCGCGCCAGGAGCAACTGTACTACCAGCTCCTGCAGGTGGATTGGAACGGACAAACCACGCGCTCGCCCGTGGTATCGGTGCTGCTCGAAGGCGATGCATCGGGCTTTGCACTCTATCCCAACCCCGCCGACCAAAGCGTGTACCTGCGCGATAGCGATGCCGCAGCCATCGACCGACGCCTCGTGCGCCTGTTCGACATGCAGGGCCGACTGTTGCTGGAAAGGGAATGGGAAGGCCCGACACTGCAAATGGACGTGGCGCAACTGCCCGCAGGAGCCTACCTCATCACCGTCAACAGACGCGACCGGATGGATCGAAAGGTGCTGATCATCAGGTGAAATGAT